>JAEZJL010000252.1 GCA_023415815.1 Bacillota bacterium
CCCGAAATGCATAAATTCCGCGCCGAAAGGTATAAAACCGGGGATGCTTTTATGATATTTTCAGATCCTTTGCCCATATGGCCGCCTGCGCTCTCCTGTTCACGCCAAGCTTGCCGTAGATGCTGAGCACGTGGGTCTTGACCGTGTTTACCGTCAGGCCCGTACTCTCTGCGATCTCTCCGTTTGATTTGCCGATGGCTATGTGCCTCAGTATTTCCATTTCCCTTGCCGTCAATTGCTCGACGGCCGCCGCACTTTTCGGAGCCCTGTTCGTTCCGGCTTCCCCCGCCATAAGCTCCTGAAGCTTTCTCATAAGGAGCACCTGGCAGGCCAATGCCTTGATCGCTTCGATACATTCTTCCGAAAAAGCCTCTCCGCCAATGCTCTTTTCCAGGTACAGCACTCCCGAAAAAATGCCCTGCACGATGAGGGGAAGACATATTGCGGACAACGCGCTCCTCCCCGCAAAATAGGGGTCGGACAGAAAAACGTCCCTGAGCTGTTCATCCTTGAGCGACGCCATTTCGTAAGTCCGGGCGGTATACCGGATGAGCTTTTTCGGAATATCGCCGTAATCCTCAAGATTGGCGTCAAGCAGCCTGACCGGATGCCCGGCGCCGTCCCTGCAGGCTTCGATATACAGCTCCTCGTTTCTTTCGATCAATATGAGCCCCTTATCCGCTCCGGAGGTTTCTGTGATGACCCCGAGAAATTTCTTCAGGAGGGTTTTCATATCCGTCTCGTTCGACAGGTCCTTGATCCTCTCCAGTATTTTTACCGAATCCAGTCCGGGCTCCTCCCGCTTCTCGGGCTCGCGAGAAGCTTCTTCGGAAGTCTCCGGCTCTGCTTCCCGGACGTCGAACAGCCGCCGGTACCTGTCGCGCAGCGCCTTTTCCTTTCCCCTTGCCCCCCAGAGCGCATACTTTCTGCAGGCGTCCCCAATATATACGGCGGCGATTTTATCCAGGCCGGAATCCGCATAGTACCTGCCCGCCAGCTCACACGCGATGGCGTCGTTTTGCAGAAAGCCGTTTTCCTCGGCGGCCCTGGCCGCCTCATGGTACAAAGACGCGGCCCTTTCCGGCCTGCCGGCGATACGCGCCTGCTCGGCGCACAGCAGCAGGTATTTGTGCCTGAAATTTCCGGGACTGTTGTCCTGCCATTTTTTAAATCTCGAAAGGCTGCGTCTGAAGATCCCTCTGTACTTCTTCCTTTTGTCCTCCGGGAGGCTTCGGTAGTTTTCGGCGATAATGAGGGAATGGCAGAAAAGGTGCTCGGCATACTGGATGAAGCCCAAAACGATATCCATATTTTTCTGCGCCTTTTCCAGCAGATCAAGCACTTCCCCGCTCCTGCCGGACAGGTAGTACGCCTGCATTTTAAGTAGGTAATACATCATCAGGTCGTTGCTGTTTTTCCCCATCTGGCGTTTGATATTCTCCTGCTCGAAGCATTCCAGGCTGCCCGACATGATGCCCGAGACAGTCTGTCTGAGGCAGAGCAGATACTCGGCTATATCCTGTCCCTTCAGTCTTCTGCCCAATTCGTATGCGCTCTGTATCCGTCCGAGCAGCTCTTCAAGCGTCACGCCCATGCAATAGTCGAATTCCGCCCGGATTGCCGCCGAGCTGACGGCAAGCACATATTCGCCCGACTCTATGCCGTATTTGATCCCATTGTCGAAATAACCGCGGTTTGTTCTTCCGTGCTCAACCCAGTGATTAATAAAGGTGGCGTCGATAAAATTGACGATGCATTGGATGTAGACGTCGTTGTATTTCTCACACAGCGCGGCGGCCGCCTTTTTAAGCAGATAGGTTTTTTTATAATTGCCCAGGACGCTGCCGGCGATGATCCCGTAGCCTACGTAGCCGTATGGCGCATACCGGGTATTGCCGTGCTTTATCGATAAAATGGCGATCTTCAAGGCAATGACTGCAAACAGGTCGGGATTTGTCAGGTTAGAGGCCAGCGCCATGGAAATGAGCAGCTCCAGTACCTTTTCCGTTTCCTGTGAGCGGTTCTCCTTCATCCTGAGTATGTTTTTAACCCTGCTGTCCCTGAAATACCACATGGAAACGACCGTCAACGCTATGATCAGGGCTTTGCCCGGGTGCTCCGGTATCTTCTCTCCCAGATTTCTCAAGGCCTCGATGCCGGTCTTGATCGTCGCCTCATAATCTCCGACCGAAGAAAAAAGATTGGCCTTCACTCCGAGTATCCTTGCCGTTTCCATCCTGTTCCTGGCTTTTGACAGCAGAAGGTCGAACATGTTATAGGATTCCTGAGGATTTTCGCACAAAAACAGCGTATCGGCATAGCCCAGATAAAGCTCCATGGTCAGGCTGTAATCCGTCTGCCAGGAATCCTCCGCCAGAAGCAGCCTGCCTGAATCAAAATACTTCAGCGCAGAGCTAAAGGCCACGGCAGCCATGGCTTTTTTCCCCGCCGCAAGATTGTATCCCGCAAGAACGGCGCGCTCCGAAGGGTCGTCCACCAGTTCCAGGGCGTTGTTAAAATGGGCCATGACGCCCAATATAGACTTGCCCAAATCAGCCTTGTCCGCATCGTTGAGCAAAAGCCTGCCGATTTTCAGATGCAGCTCTTTTCTTTCGCTTTCGGTAATCTGCGCATAAACAGCCTGCTGAACCCTGTCATGCAGAAATTCGAACCGGTCGTCCTCCCCGTTTCCCGTCCCCCCTCCGTTCTGCGGGAATCCCTTCCTGTCCTCGCCGGGCAGCAGCAGGCCTTCCACAAGCGCCGGCAGGAGCCTGTCCGCCGCATCTCCGGCGCTGAGCTCCGACACAGTCGCCAGTGTTCTCAGCGAAAAGGAATTACCGATGACCGAGGCCAGCCTTAATACCCTCGACGTGCCTTCGGGCAGCCTGTTGAGCTTTTTTATAACGATTTCAATGATATTCTCGGGGATGGCCATGCCGGAAATGTGTTTAAAATCCCATTCCCAGCGACCCTGCCGCTCATTGAAGCCCAGGTGCCTTTCATCCCTGAAGTGCTGCAGCATCTGAATCACAAAAAAGGCATTGCCCAGGGTCTTCCTGTGGACAATGCCGGCAAGCCTGACCGATTCCTGACCGACATCCCGGAGCATATCTCCCACCATGCATTCTGTCTGCTCACGGGTGAAATTCACAAGATGCACCGTCTCGGGCTTGAATCCTTCCTCCTCCAGCTCCTTAAGCATGACCGGAAGTGGATGCCCGCCGTCGACCTCGTCATCCCTGTACGCCCCTACGATAAGTACGTACGCGTTCCCGGCATTCCGGCACATGGAGCCGAACAGATGAAGCGATGCCGGATCGGCCCACTGCAGGTCGTCGATGAATAAAACGACCGGCTGCTCCTCCGAGGCGAAAACCTCCAGAAATCTTTTAAAGACCTGCTCAAAACGTCTCCTCACCTTCTGGGGCTCGGTTTCAACCACCTCGGGGAGCTTGCCGGTTATGAATTCAATCTCCGGAATAAGCTCTGCCGCCAGCGCCCCGTTGCTGCCCAACACCTTCATGAGCTTTCTCTTCTGCTTTTCAATCACATGCTTTGGCTCTGTCAGCAGCCGCTTTATAAGGCTTCTGAACGCTTGGATGAAGGGCACGTAGGGCTCGTCGCGGTTGTACTGGTCGAACTTCCCTGAAATATGGACGCCCCTATCCCTCACAGCCTCAAGCAGAACCTTGTTGACTAAAGCTGTTTTTCCTGTGCCCGAAGAACCGCTCACCATGAAAATCCCGAAGCCGCCCCCGCACACCCTTGAGTAGGCAGTCTTCAAGGCGCTTATTTCATTTTCCCGTCCGTAGATCCTGTCGGAAATGTAGATCCTGTCTAAATTGTCCATAAAAATGAAACCTCGAGCTCGACATAATCCATTTAGATTCTTTTGGTATTATATCACATAACAAAAGAACTATATATGGATTTGAAGTCTCGGCATATAGACAAGGACGGCTCTCCGTCCGGATTGCCGCCCCTTCTGCTATATCTGGTTTGGTGGATTATGTGAATTGAAAATGGGTCGCATTACCGCAATCCACTTTAAATTTTTCGGGCAATTTATTCGGCATCAACCAGCCAGTGCTCCCGAGCACCCTCCGCCTTCGCAGCTTATAATTTTGTGAAAAACTCCTTCACTTCATCCATGCCGGCTGAAATCCTGTCCGTATTAATGCTGTAGTAAACCTTATTCGACCTTACCTCGGGGTGTAAAAAGCCGGCTTTCAGCAGGGCATTCACATGATAGGAAATCGTCGCGGCGGATAAGCTCAGCTCATTGGCTATTTCCTTACCGTAGCACGGCTTTTTACTGATAAGCTCCAGTATATCCACTTTGCTTTTATCGCTCAATATCTTCCCGATATCGACAATATTATCTTTTTTAATCCCTTCGCTGAAATACTTCAGCCGTTTATCCAGCAGGACGCCGAATCTCAGGACATCCCTGCGCCTGCTCCCGTCTTTCATATCATCGATGGAGACCGACAGCTGGAAGGGCGTAAATATGACCGGCGCCAGTATGGCGCCCTGCGGGCTCCCTCCCCAGGATACCTTGGCTGTATCCCGAATTAAATCAAATACATCGTTGTCCTGCTGCCGGTATCCGTCCCAGTATTCGTAAAATTCCCGAGCCATTGTGTCAAGCGAGGCGGCATAGTTATCTTTTAACAGCCCGGCCACTTCCGCCAGGATTTTGCAGGCTTCGTTGTAATACTGCTCCTGATTGTGAAATATTTTTATTGCTTCCCATTTCGACGCCGGGTCATAGGAGGATGCCTCGATGAACGCAATCAGATCGGTCAGCGTGTTTAATTTCTCCTCCGGCGCGTTGGCCGCTTCTTCCCCGCTTATGCCGGAAGCAAATTCCTTTACCCGCCGTGCTTCGCCGATTTCCTCCACCCGCTCCCGGTAGGAGGGTGTCCTGCCCGATATATCGAGTAAATCCAGAAGAAGCGCCAGCGAGGCAAAGGTTGAACCCTCCGGACTGCGTTCCTTAAAAAAATACTCGATGCGCTCCCTGTCCGTCTGAATATTGTCGGTAACGTATTTGTACATCTTAAGGATTATGTCAAACCGCCTGTTGTAATTGTCTATGTCCGAAAGATAATAATGCGCATACCTCTCTCGGGATTTTTCAAGCTCGTCGTTATTAATCCATTGATACAGCAGAAAATACGCCTCGTCAAGCAGATTGATCTGCCTGGCTATCTCCAGCTTCTTCATAGACTGCCTCCTTAAGTTCCGCATCCTGCATTGCCCGAAACCTCTTCCTGCTGCACAGATAAAAGCAGATGATTACATCGGAAGCTCCTGCAATAATAAATATAACAGCCGTAGTCGTCAACCCTGCAACTGCGCTTATAATAAATGAAACAACCGGCATCGCCGCCACGCACAGAGCGCCGGATATAGCGGAGCACCGCGCCATATATTCCACTTTGATATTTTTAGTGAATTCCACACTGAATAAGCAGGACAACAGAGCAACCGCAATTCCCAGGTAAAAGGAAACCAAGGCCATTATAACATAAATCACAACGGCAGAGGCAATAAATTTTCCGGCGATGACGAAAGAAAAATAAAAAACAGCGATTGAATAACCGCTAAGGATAACGACCGCCCTGCTGCTTAACTTACGCTTAATATAAGGGAATACCGCCGCGCCCGCGATCATTCCGACGGAAATCGAGATGCCAAGTATGGAAAGCATTATCTCTCCCGTATGCAGCACCTCGCTGATCAACGGCGCCTGCAGGCTGTTATAGGGCACAAGGATCGCGTTTAAAAATACCGCCAGTATGACAAAATAGCGTATCAGCCTGTTATTCTTCAGATATATGAAGCCGCTTTTCAGGGTTTCCATATATTCTCCGGCGGAAAATTTCATTTTTTCGGGGGCAACCTCTTTTATTCTCAGCGTATACAGGATTACCGCAGAAATAAAGAAGGTCGCCATGTCGATATAGACGGCGGCGGATATGGAAAAGGCCGCTATGATGATACCCGCTGCGCCAAGCCCGATTAATTCCATGATGCTGGCGGCGCTTCTGCTGAGCGGCAGACCGAAATCATAATATTTCTTATCCAGGAGCTTTGGAATAAGCGCCGCCGAGGCCGGACCGCGGAAAGCCTCGGCACAGGAAATAATCACGGTTGCGGTTATCAGTAGCCACCGGTTTACAAAGCCCAGAAGCAGGGCTGTCGCAATAAAGCCCACGCATGTCCCTCTGATTATATCGGTGATAACCATTATCTTCTTTTTATTCCTGCCCTCGATGGCTGCTCCTGCCAGGGGCTGCAGGAATACGGTCGGTATTCTGTTCACACCGAATATTATTGCAGACCATGCCGCGCTATGGGTAACCTGATACACCAACCAGACAAATGCGATGCTGTCGATGGAATCTCCGAACCGGTTGATTATATCGGCGATCACCGTTTTCATAAATTCCTTCTGCCGGATAATATCCTTATATCCTATCTTATTTTGCTCCATTATTTCACTCCTTGGCTTTGTTAGATACAATTCTAATATGCGATTCGATGTATGTCAATGATATTGTTGAGTTTTATTCTAATTTATTGTTCGATGATTATCGAACGGCTACAACTTACACTCCGCCTGCGAAAAGAATTTTATCGTTAAAAAATACAGCTGAATATTAAAGAATTGTTCAGCTGAAATAATGCCAAAAAGAAGCATTTTGTTGAATACATAGGCATCTGACTTCATAGGCATCAATAGGCTGTACGGCAATAGCAAGTAGCCAAGTATGGTACAAATCAAGGGTCTATGTCAATTCCCAAAAAAGAGTTTGGTACATTATAGAACTGTATAATAAAATTGCAGAGCCTTATGAAAATAGAATTGAGTTATTAGAGAGACAAAAATGAAGAGGTTGCTTTATTTCGAGATTACCTGCTTCCATTACGGATGAGCGGCCAGGTTAGATTCAAGGATGAGTAAGGGAAGTCAGAGATACGTTTGTTCTCGAGATATTTTCCCAGACGGATAATGCGTTTATATGAACTGAAAGACTGCTGTATATGTCAGCTCATATTTTGCACTTGATAAAATCAATTATAGAACTTGTATTACTCAGTATCCAGGTGTTTTTCCGGGCTACACTGCCGTTAAGCAGCAACTGAATAAGCCTGCATTGGATGCGGGCGCCGGGTATGACCCCGGCCATGCCGGTGACGCGGCATACCGCGCCGGGCGGCGGGGCGTAAGCATGTGGCGGCGGAAATGCCGCCTACAGGCTTACGGCCTTGCCGTCCAGGTAGAGGACGGGATTGCACAGGACGAAGTCCTCATGCAGATCCGATACGTTTACTCCTCCCATATGGGAGCTGTCACCTACGGCGATATGCACGGTACCTTTGATTTTCTCCGCCTCCAGCACATTGTCCGGCTTTTTTGCCCTGGGGTTTGTGCCTATGCCGAGCTCTGCGCAGTTTCTCCTGTGTCTGAGGCTCTCGTCTCCGAAGGAAAACAGCTTCGCGAAATCCTCTCCGACCTTTCCTCCGCCCTCCAGCGATACGACATATCCGTCCTTGAACACCAGGATCATATCCTCTTCCAGTTCATAGTACCAGCCCTTCGGAACTACGAGCCTGCCGTTAGCGGTGCCTTCCACCGGAGCGATAAACGCCTCTCCGCCCGGAAGATTGCCCCACTGCCCCGCTTCGCCAAGAATGCCCGTATCGGCGTCTCCGGGCCTTCCGTCGATGCTGAAGGCTATGTCGGTGCCGAAACCGGTAGTCACCCTGGCGGCCTTTGCACGTGTCAGGAGCTCCGCCAATCTTTCGCTTTCGCTGCGGACAGCTAAATAATCCACCGACATCGGCCCTTCACCCAGAAACATCGGATATTCTATACCCGGCATGCTTGCGATCCTGGCCCCTTTCCTCGAGGCCTCTTCACGCGCTTCGGTATGCGACAGTGAAAAAGAAGTGAGCAGCAGTACGACGTCATATGCCAGGAAACGTAAAGCCACCTCCGGCGCGGGTTCGGAGCCGTGCTGCCCTGTGGCCGGAAATGCTAGGAACTCCAGCCTATTGTCCTTGAATTCATTTTTGAGTATGTCATATATCCTTCTGGCCATTAATGAACGTCCGGCCATATCTTCGATCCTGGCGTAGGGCATCGACCAGTCGGCCGTATTTGGAACGTCGTTCACCACCAGTACGGACTCGCCTGGCTTGAGGCCCATATTCACCCGCACCATGCTTATTACGCTGTTATTGAAATCCATTTTTTCTCCTTATTCTCGACGCGGCGGGGCCGGCTGCCCCGTCAATACATCGTCTCTATGGGTTTATATTCTATATTATATCCGAAATATTCCGGTCCGAATACCCTTAAGCCATCTTCCGTCCTCCACTCCGCCGGAGCCGGAAGGCCGAAAATGGAAACCCGCATGCCCTGCCTGTAATAGGGATTAGTGACCGGCTCCCCGGCGTCGCCGTCCACGATGCAGATCAGGTCGGGTACAGTAACGTCAACCACGCCGTTTCTCCAGGAAATGATATGCTCGTTTTTATACCATATTTTATATTCCGTATCCTCATAATCGCCCTCTCCCTGGAAGAGCGTCTCTCCGACGGTAAAACCTTCCTTTGTCTCCCAGGTGAAGTCTTTGACCCTGCCCCTGAAAAGCACGTATCCGCCGCCTGCGGCAGCAACGGCGGAAGCGGGATCGGAGCCCGATTCCCTGGACTCCCTGAAGGCCTTTCCAATCTTGAGCGAATATGAAATAGCTCCGGGGATAATTGCGTTTCTCAATTCTTTCCCTCTGCAAGGGTGGTCGACGACTCCGATCGAGTTTCTGCTGGCTATGGCCAATGACCTTACCAGAGCTTCCGCCCTGAAATCGTTTATGACCTCTTTGATGATTGCGGTTTCTCCGAATTCATTGGCAACCGCCAGGGGGTATATGGGGAGCCCTTTGATAAAATAGGTGGAGTGCTGGAGCTCCGGCACCGATCTTCCCGCGGGATCTCCGTCGATGATGTATTTCCCGAGCATAGCGCCTACATAAAACGCTTCCGCGGTGTTGCCGCCGCCCAGCTCGGTGGAGATCACCCCGTAAAAGCTTTCCTGCATGTATTCCTCAAGCGCCTTGAAGGCCTTGAGGCAGGGCTCCTCGTTCGACTCCGGAAGCCCGGCATATCTGGCCAGCTCCTCCCCGCTGAGCGGAGAAATGGAGCCGCATTTATAGGGCGTCCCGATAAGAGCCTCGTCGGGGATCTCGTCCGGACCCGCAAGGATGAATTCCCTGCCCTCGGCAAGCGCCCTGTCTATCAATCCGAGGCCTTTTTTAAGCGACCCGCCGCCTCCGGTCCCCAAAATGGTACAGCCGTACAATATATCGCATAAATCCTGCCGGTTAAGTTTTTTCATGTTTGTCTCCCCGTTGAGAATATAGTTTTGTTTTCATGCCGCAAAGGACAAAAGCCCCGCCATCCGGGCGAAAGCGCCGTCACTTCAATTGGTCGGCAAGAGCCTTCAGGCCGCTGTGGACAACCGCGCCCTTGTCCATGATCTGCTCCCCGTCCAGCCAGACGGAGGAATTTAAACAAATACCGTCGGTATGGGACTTGGCGTCTATGCCCTCGGGGGGCGCGTCGATGACGCTGAGATACCCGAGGCCCCATTCGGTGGCTCCCCAGACTCTTTCGTCCTCAAGGATATCCCCTGTAAGCTTCGCCCCGGGATTGAAGCCGTAACAGCCGTGGGCCAGCCTGAACATGTTCGGATCGCCGAAGCTCTCCAGCCACGCCTTGAACTCGTGGGCCTGCTTGCCCCCTCTGATATCGGAAACGCGGCCCTTTTCCACCTTCATAACCACCGGCTCCGCCAGCAAGCCGCACGGCGGCACAAGGGAGCCGTCGAAAACCAGCGTCCCGTTGATGCTCTCAAGCCTGGGGATAAAGCATATCTGTCCCCCCAGCATGTACATCCCCGGTCCCGCGGCTTCGCCGGTATCGCAGCTCAGCTTGTGCCTCGGCTCGGTTTCGAACTCGAGGTCGGTGCCCGCAGGAGTTGTTATCCTCATGGATGCGGCGCTGCCGGTCATTTCGGTAACCTTTAGGAGAAATTGCGCCAGCAGCTGCTGGTCGACCCTGCCTATGACCCTTACCATCATATCCGTGTTCATGCCCACCAGGCAGATGTAACGAAGTCTCTTATTGTTTTCCATCGCCTGAAGAAAAGGCGTGGAATAAAGCAGCCACTGGTTGTTGAACTCGACCCAGGCGTCCGCCTCGGACAGGGCTCCGGTCAGGGCCTCGACCGGAAGCATGGGGTCCGCCGCCTTGCCCACTCCAAGCGGAGAGGGCAGCCATATCACCATCGGCTTTGCGCCGACGGCATAGGCGCTCCGGGCTGCCGCGTCCACCACTCTCTCGTCGGATTCGGTGTCGGCCGTGATTATGAAGGTTTCTCCCGCCTTCAGCTTTAACATGTCTTTTATCAATCTATCCGCTGATTTTCCCAGCTCGTACTCATATAATTTAGCCATTTCGCCTCCTAAAGCCTGTTCTCGATCGGTATGTAGTCAACGTTAAAACCAAAAAATCCCGGGTTGAGGATGGACAGCCCCCTGTTGCTCCTCCACACCTCGGGTGCTTTGAACCCGAGGACGGTAACCCTCATCCCTTTTTTGTAAAAAGGGTTTGTCAGAGGGTAGCCTGTTTCCGATGACAATACGCAGATGAGGTCGGGCACGGTCGCGACCACCTCGCCGTCCAGCCAGCAGATTACGTTCTCATTCTTAAACCATATCCGAAGGTCCTTTCCCCGGTAATTGCCCAGCCCCTCCGCTTCGAGCGTGCCGATGGTGAAGCCGGCGTCGTTCTTCCAGTGAGTGTCCTCCTTCATTACCCCTTCAAAAAGCATATAGCCCCCGGCCTGATCGATAATCGCCCGGATGGGATCCCTTCCCTCTTCATTGGCGATCCTCTGCGCCCTTCCCACGCTTCCCGCATAGGAAAGCGCATCAGGTATCACCGAACTCCTCAGTTCGGCGCCTCTCACGGGATGGTCCGCCATGCCAACCGAGTTGCCGCTCACCACGGCCATAGCCCTCACCAGGTCCTCGGCTCTGAAGTCGTCCGCCACCTTTTCAAATATGGCGACATCTCCGATGCCGCTCGCAACAGCTAAGGGATAAATCGCCTTCTGATGCACGTAAAACGTTGAAAATTGCAGATCGGGTACGGCTCTCCCCGCTGCGTCGGCGTCTACGAAAGGCCTTCCCAGCCTGGCCGCTGTGGACATGGCGACGGCCGTGTTCATCCCTCCGTATTCGATGGAGACGAGCCCTCCCAGCTTCTCGCCGAAAAATCTCTCAAGCGCTTCCACCGCGCTGACCGTCTCCAGCTTATCGAGCCTCGGATAGGAATGATACCTGTCGCGAGCTTCCTCCGGCCCTATTGAGCCGCAGAAATACGGGCATGCATAAAGATCTCCGTCCTTTATTTCATCCATGGAAAGCATCCGATATTCCAATCCCCGTTCAAAGTCCTCCCGGATCAGCCCGAGCCCTTTTTCCAGGTCTCCGCCGCCTCCCGTACCAAGGATGGTACAGCCGACGAGGATGTCGCCCGCTTCCTCAAAAGTCAGCTTTTTCATAGTCCTGTCTCCTCTGTTATGCCGATTTATCGTATTCTTTTTTTAATCAATCAGTTTCAAGCAGATGGCAGGCGGCCCGGTGCCCCCTGCCGAGATCTACTGCGGAGGGTTCGGCCGTCCTGCAGATATCGGCCGCCCGCGGGCATCTGGTATGGAATCTGCAGCCGCCCGGAGGATTAATGGCGCTTGGCACATTTCCCTCCAGAGTCTTTATCGCGGCCGTGCCCTCGGCGTTGATATCCGGAATGGCCGCAAAAAGCGCCTTTGTATACGGGTGCGCCGGATTTGCGAATATCTCCTCCGAGGTACCGTACTCCACAACCTGCCCGAGATACATCACAACAATCTTGTCCGACATATAGCTCACCACGCTCAGGTCGTGGGATATCAGTATATATGTGAGGCCCATCCTGTCCTTCAGCTCTTTGAGCAGCTCAAGTATCTGGGCCTGCGACAGGACATCGATCGCGGAGGTAGGCTCATCCAGTATGACGAGCCTGGGCTCCAGCGCCAGCGCCCTTGCGATGGCTATTCTCTGCCGCTCGCCTCCGCTGAATTCGTGCGGATATTTAAACACGCCCTCCCTGGGCAGCCCCACCATTTCCATGAGCTCCTCCGCTTTTTTCACAAGCTCGCCGGCGCCCATGCGCAGGTGCACCTTCAAAGGCTCGCCGACGATATCTCTTACCAGCAGCCTGGGATTCAGGGACCAGAAGGGGTCCTGGAAAACGATCTGCATGTCCTTGCGAAGGGATCTCAGCTTCTTGGGGCTGAGCTTGAAAACGTCCCTTCCGTCAAAAATAACCTGGCCGGAGGTGGGCTCCTCCAGCTTCAGAAGCACATTGACAAGGGTGGTTTTCCCGCAGCCCGATTCGCCCACAAGCCCGAGAATCTCTCCTTTTTCTACGTCGAGGCTGACACCGTCCACGGCCTTCACCCAGGCGCGGGTCTTTGAAAGGAAGCCGTGCCTTACGGGAAAGTATTTTTTCAGCGCTTTTATCTGCAATAAAGGTTCATTCATCTTTGGCATCCCCCTCAAAGGCCCTGTGACATGCGACGTAATGCGTACCCGTCAGGAGCTTCAGCCGCGGGGCGCGGTCCCTGCACATCTCCCCGCCTCCGGGGCATTTGCCGAAATTGAGGCAGCCGTTGGCCGCAAGGGCATTGTCGCCTCTGAGCATCAGCCTGCCGAGGTCGATCTTTTCTCCCCTGTTTTTTGGGATCGCATTGAGAAATGTGAGCGTGTACGGATGGACAGGGCTTCTCAGAACCTCCCCGACATTTCCGGCCTCCACGATTTGGCCTTTATAGAGTATCCCTACCCTGTCGCAGAAGGTCGATACGAGGCCGAGGTTGTTTGCTATATATAATACCGTTATTTTCAGTTCCTTCCGGAGCTCCGCAATCAGCTTGAGGATTCCGGCCTGGATGGTCACATCCAGATTCCTGGTGGGCTCGTCCGCTATAATGAATTCGGCGTTGCAGGACAGGGCTATGGCTATGATGATCCTCTGCCTCTGGCCTCCGCTGAGCTCATGGGGGTACTTTCTCATAATGCTCGCGGCGTCCGGGAGCCTGACCAGCTCCGCCATCCTGACCGCTTCCTTTCGGGCCTCTCCGGCGGATATCCTTTTGTTGTTCTTTATCACCCGGGTTATCTGCTCCCCCACGGTAAAGACGGGGTTCAGGGTTGACATCGGGTCCTGGAATATCATGGAGATGCTTTTGCCCCGGATTCCCCGCATTTGGGACTCCTTCCTGAGCAAGAGATCCTCTCCCTTGAAAAGTATCTGTCCGCTCCTTATGATGCCCGGCGGGACCGGCAGCAGCCTGAGTATGGCAAGCGCAAGCACCGTCTTGCCCGAGCCGCTTTCCCCCACCAGGCCGTAGGTCTGCCCCTTTTCTATCTCCAGCCGTCCGATATCCAGGACCTTTTTTTCTCCCCCGAAGGTCTTGAAATCGACTCTTAAATCGTCTATCCGAAAGTAATCGCCCATGCTACCTACCTCTTAAAGTTTTCTTGTCTTCGGGTCGAGTATTTCCCTGAGCCCGTCCCCAAGAAGATTGAATGCCAGAACGGCGATAAAGATCGCAATCCCCGGAAAAATGCTGTACCACCAGGCGTTCAGAAAATAGTTCCTGCTTGTGCTCACCATCAGTCCCCACTCGGGCGTCGGCGATTGCGCTCCAAGTCCGAGAAAGCTCAGGGAAGCTACGGTCAGTATTACGCCGCCGATGTCCATGGACGCCTGAACGATCACAGGCGCGATGCAATTCGGGACAATGTGCCTGAAAATGATTTTCATAGGATGCGTCCCTATCGCCCTGGCGGCCCTTACAAATTGCCTCTCCTTAATGGAAACTGCCTGGCCTCTTACCAGCCTTGTATACCAGGGCCACCACGAAATCGCTATGGCAAGCATGGCATTTTGCAAGTTCGGCCCGAGAAACGCCGCGATTGCGATTGCCAGCAGCAGCGAAGGAAAGCTTAGAAACACGTCGGTGATCCTCATGATGATTTCGTCCGCATATCCGCCCCTGGCGCCCGCAATCGCCCCGAGGGGTATGCCTATCAGCAGGGCCAGGCCGACAGCCAGCAGTGCGGTCTGCAAGGATATCCGCGTGCCGAAAAGCACGCGGCTGAAGATATCTCTGCCCAGCTCGTCCGTCCCGAACAGATATTGTCCCGACGGAGGCATGAGCTTTGCCGCGGGATTGTTCTCCTGATCAATATGCGTGGGATACGGTACTATCAAAGGCGCAGCCAGTGCGATCAGTATCAGTAGAAGCACAATGATCATGGAAGCGCGCGTCAGCCTGTTCCGGTTCAGAAGGTACATGGAGAACCGCAATTCCTTGACCCGCGGCTTGAACGCTTTCATGGTTATAAAATTGAACATTCGCATCACCTCGTTTGTTTACGGATACGGGCCCTCGGGTCCCGGCTTTTGCAGCTATACGCGCACCCTTGGGTCAAGCGCGATGATCACGTCCGATATCAGATTGAGCAGGACATAGGCCACCGCGGAAAATATCGTGACCCCCATGATGGCGGGATAGTCAAGTCCGGTTACGGCGGAAGCGATATAGCTTCCCACCCCCGGCCAGCTGAAAATGGCTTCCACCAGAAACGTATTTACCAGCGTATAGCCGATCGACAGCGTGACGACGGTCGATGTCGGACCGAGGGAATTTCTGAGGGCATAGGACCAGAGGACAACCCTCTCCGGCAGTCCGTAGGATCTGGCGGCGCTGATGTAGTCCTCGTTCAATATCTCGAGAAGCGCGGAACGGGTCATTCTGGCCACAAGCCCTATGGGATACATCGCAATGGTGACGCCAGGCATGATGATGTGCAGCAGCGCATCCTTGAAAATGAAAAAGTTTCCGGTGACCAGGCTGTCCAGCAGTATAAAGCCGGTAATATGCGGAATTTCATATAAAAGCTTGGTGTTCATGCTTAGCTGGTCGCCCAGCGGCAGAATACCCAGCGTCCGGTAAAAAATCAGCTGAAGGAAGAGCCCGACCCAGAAGGTGGGAAGCGATACGGCGCCTACCGAGAAGACCCTGCTCAGGTGATCCACCCATTTGTCCTTCCGTTTTGCGGAAACCACTCCCAGGGGGATGCCCACGAGAATGGCAAAGACGGTGGACAGCAGGACCAGCTCCAGCGTGGCCGGAAGATTGCTTTTAAGCTCCTTGGTTATGGGCTGGTGCGTCCTTAAGGAGTTCCCGAGGTTTCCCTTGCTTATGTTGACCAGATATTTTCCGAATTGGACATACAGGGGCTGATCGAGTCCAAGCTCCACCCTGGCGGCCTCTATCTGCTTGGGAGTCGCTCTGGGCCCCACCCATTTCGCAGCCGGGTCCGAGGGGATGACCCTGGTAAGTATAAAGGTCACCAGCACGACGCCGAAGAGTACAAC
>JAEZJL010000130.1 GCA_023415815.1 Bacillota bacterium
GCCTGGCCCCTGTCCGTACCGCTCTTTTCATTTGCTTCGTCGATCAGCTTGTCAAAGGCCTCATTCTTCCAGTACCCGAGGTTATACATTACTTCCTTTTCGGTGTGGAACAGGTTGAACAGCCAGCTGTACGGGCTCGCGTAATCGGGCCACCAGTACATTGCCATCAGGTCCTGCCTCTGTGCCGGATCGGGGTTCTTGGACATCTCCCACTGGCTTTCCCAGGGCATTGCCCTTATCTCCAGCTCTATGCCCAGCTTGTTCAGCTCGGCCTTGTACAGCTCGGAAGCCTTCTTTTCAGCCTCGTCGCCCGACATATAGGTCAGCAGCAGCTTGAGCCCGCCCTTGTAGCCCGCCTCGTCAAGCAGCTCCTTTGCCTTGCCGGGGTCGAATTTATACTGCGCCAGATCGTCGCTGTGCCCCCAGAGTCCGGCAGGTATGGAGCCCTTGGACTGTGTCGCATAATCGCCCATGGCGTATTTTATCACATCTTCGTACGGGAAGGCGTAAGACAGCGCCTGCCTCATCGCCTTGTTGTCCAGGGGCGCTTTCTCCGTATTTATAAAGAAGAACAGGTTCTGAAAGGAGGGAGCTTCCACGATCTGAACATTGGCATTGCTTTTCAGCGCTTCCACATCCTCGTAGGGAAGCTCGATCGTGACGTCTGCCTCGCCCTTTTCCACCATCTGGCGTCTTGAAGCCGTCTCAGGCACCTTTTTAATGACCACCTTGTCAAAATGCTTGCCCTCCCAGCCCTTCCAGTACTGGTCGAAGGACGTCAGCACGACCTCCTCGCCCATCTTGGCGCTCTGCAGCTTATACGGGCCCGTACCCGCTTCGTTGCCGCTCGAAAGCCAGTCGTCCGCATTGGCCTTCACAGCTGCCGGTGAAACAATAAAAGCGGCGTAGCCCGAGCTGGCTATGAGGTCCAGCGGAGCCGTATACTGCAGGTCGAACTCAACGGTATATTCGTCGATCACCTTGATCTCTTTCACGGAGTCCCATATGTAAGCCGCTCCCTTGCCCAGCGCCTTGGTCCTGTCGATGGAAAATTTGACGGCCTCGGCGTTGAGCTCCGTTCCGTCATGGAATTTCACGCCCTGCCGGATCTTAAAGGTCCAGGTCAGGCCGTCCTCGCTCTTTGTATACTCCGTGGCCAGGACGGGCTCGAGCTTGTTTTCCAGCGGGTCATACTTCAAAAGGGTTTCATAGACATTGTTCATCACCACAATCCCGTTTGAAAACTCGACGCTCGGGTCCCAATCGAGGACCGGTTCGCTGTTGAACGCATAGAACGCGATCTGGGGCTGCCCGTTTTGACCTGATTTTGTATCCTTAGAAACAGTCTGTGCTCCTCCACAGCCTGTAATAACCAGCGCCATTGCCAGTAGTACGGCGAAAACCGCCGCTGCTTTTCTTCCTTTTGCAAAAAAACTCATAGCTACATATCCTCCTGATTCCCCTTGAACGATATACAAGCGCCGTATATATATTCACTTGGATGTATTATTATAAATACGTATAATTCCGCCAAACCGCGCAAACCTCCTTTGTGTTTTCTACAAATTCGGAGGCGATTTTTTGTCTTATTTACAACGGGCTTGCTAGAAGGCTTGAATTGACGGATAAAGATATGTCAGATGATCTTATGAAGCTTGACGGCAATGGACAGCTGTTCGTGGAAATCCCCTTCCAGATCGCTCATTTTAAGGATTTCCTTTATCTTGGCCAGCCTGTAGCGTATCGTGTTTATGTGCTGATACATTTCCTCGGCGGTTTTTTTGATATTGCCGTCGTTTTTGATGTAGACCTCGGCTGTTCTGAAGAGCTGCGAATTGTTTTTCATGTCGTATTCGACAACCGGCGGGACGATCTCGTCGTGGAATTTTTTCAGCTCCGGCCTGTTTTGCAGCGGCAGGAGGAATTTATAAACGCCCAGGTTATTGTAGCTGATGACGTTCTTGTCTATCAGCTTATGCCCCGCCTCGCAGGCAAAGATGGCCTCGTTTATGCACATGCCGAAATTCTGGAGTCCGGCGTATACGTTGCTCACTCCCAGCTTCAGATGAATATCGTAGAATTCAATATTTTTGATCAGGTCCTGGAGCCGGGCATTGATAAATTTGGGGTTGTTTTCTTCAAAGCTCATAATGACGAGCATACCCTTGCGGTATTCGACCGCGGCGCAGGTGTCCCGGCTCTCCAGATCGCTTTTTATCGAAGCCAGCTTCTTGATGCTTCCTTTGTTTGTCTTGCAGTATACGGCGACAAGATTCCTTTTAAAGGAAGGATTTATTTCGCGGGCAAGCTTTGCAACGGATTCCGAATCCCTCCCGGACTGTAGTATCTCGTTGATTTTCATCTCGAGGATGGTATTGTCCTTGGACTGTATGATCGCGTCCATGATGTCGGTGATTATATCCGCATAGGGCACGTCTCTTGATATAAGAAGCACCGGGTAGGAGACCTCGTCCGCAAAGACCTTAATTTCCGGAGTGATCGAGTCCAGATAGGCGTCGATGATGCAAAGCCCGCTGGACCGCTTTTCGACAAGTATTTTTATGATGTTGTCCACGGCTGCCGCGCTGTCTTTTACCGCGTAGAAGCTGGTCAGAAAAAAGTCCCCCTCGCGCAGGAGCACCTGATAATCGTCGTAATCAGGACATTCAAGGACGCTCACCCTCTTGATGATCCTGTCCATCCCGTTTTCTCCCGCCAGCACCCTGGCCTCGCACAGGCCGTTGAAGCTCAGAGCTTCATGTACGCTGATACCCATTCAAGCACCCCGCCGTAGTAAGAATAGACCTGGAATCATTATAATAAATTCGCAGCATGTCGGCAAGCGTCCATCATAGGGCCACCGCAGAGCCGTACCATGAACGGCGGCTTACAGGCCGCAAGGGCAAAAAAGCAGATAGCGTGATCTTAGTATTTTTGCTCGACCCGTCATCTGCTTTACATTTCCATCCTGTTTTGCGCCTGTCCCGTTTATTTTTAAACTGCTTCACCCGCAGCCGTTTTATGCAAATTGCTTTTAAGCTCCTCTATGTAGCCGCCCATCTGGACCACTTTCTTCTCGAGCCTGGACTTCTCGGCGGCAAAGGCCATCAGATGGCTCTGGACCGATATATTTGCCGAAGTGAGCCCTTCATCCACGCCCTCCCTCTGGACCAGCCGGACAAAATCGCGTATCAGGCCCTCGTCTCCTCCATGATGGCCGCTTTTGCCGCTCATGCTGTTGAGACAGATGACATCCCTTCTTTGTGTATAGAAGTCGGTTACTTCAATCTCGTATTTGTCAATGGAGCCTCTGATTTCGCCCTTGCTCCCCATTAATTTGATGGTCCTGTCGTTATTGTTCGTGAAAGCGCACATGGTAAAAGCGGCGGTCACCTCATTGGCAAATTCCATATTGACCACCTGGTGGTCCACCACATCGTTGTCGCAGCGGTATACGCATCTTCCGTACGGACCTTCCGCCAAAGCCTTCTTACGGGCTTCCATGCTTGTGTCGACGCTGATGACGGAGGTTGGCCAGCTCGTATCCTCCGTCAGATATTGCTTTGCGGCGTGGTAGATGCATTCATCCCTGGCGGGGCATCCGTCCAGGCATCTTTCAGGCGCGCCCTCCGGCGCGTTTTCGCTCTTGAAATGCGTCAGGGACCCGAAGGAAGAGAGCTGGACGCAATCGGCGTCCGCAAGCCATAGAAGGATATCCATGTCGTGGCAGGACTTCGCAAGGATCATGGGGCTTGAATCAGCGGAGCTCCTCCAGTTGCCTCTGACATAGCTGTGCGCCTGATGCCAGAACCCGACATTCTCATTGTGCTGGATCGAAATGAGCTTTCCTATCCTTCCCATGTCCAGCAGCTCTTTGATCGTAGAAAAAAAGCTGGTAAATCTTAATACATGGCAGATCGAAAAAATCCGATTGCATTTTTCGGCATATTCGCTCATTGCTATACAGTGCTCGGGCCTCACAGCCATCGGTTTCTCGAGCAAAACATGGTACCCCTTCTCAAGAGCCTTCAGCGTAGGCTCAAAATGCATGCTGTCCTGAGTACATATCAATGCCGCGTCTGCCAGCCGGTCTTCCTTTAAAAGCCCGTCCCAGCTTGAAAAGCACCTGTTTTTTGGAATACCGTGCTTTTCCCTGAAATTTTCCGTTTTATCGGCATCAGGCTCCGCGACCGCCACGATTTGCAGCTCCTGGGGATACCGCAGGGCATATTCCGCATAGGCGTTGGCCCCTCTCTGACCGGCGCCGATCAGCACTGCTGTAATTTTTTTCATAAAAACTTCTCCTCTATATTCTTAATCTGTCATGAACTGAAGCCGTCCCGGTATGGAAGCATGCGGCGATAACGGCTCTGTGAACCGGCTCAGCCGATCCGCTTTTCGGTTTCCCTGTCAAAGAACATCACTTTTGAGGGCTCTATCGACAGCGTTATGGCCTCTCCCGCATCAAACCGCCTGTCTTCGGTTATAAGAACCTTCCATATTTTATTGCATACCTTAACGGCGAGAATGGTATGGGAGCCCTGGGGCTCGACGATTTCAACCCGTGCTTTTGCAAAATGGCCTTCGCCGTTCAGGAGGATGCTTTCGGGACGTATTGCGACAAGTATTTTCCTGCCTGTATAATCCCTCTTTACAGCTTCCTTTGCCGGACCGCCGATAAGCAATTTGAAGCCCTCCCTGACAGCATACAACTGATCGCCCTCGCATATGACTTCCGCCTCTTCAACATTTGCAGGGGGAGTCCCCATAAAGTTGGCGACAAACAGCGACCGGCAGTTATTGTATATGTCCATGGTGCTTCCCGTCTGCTCTATCTGCCCCTTGTTCATGACCACGATCCTATCCGCCAGCGCCATGGCCTCGGACTGGTCATGGGT
>JAEZJL010000154.1 GCA_023415815.1 Bacillota bacterium
GAACGTTAACCCGTTCCGTGAGTTCGAATCTCACTCTCTCCGCCAAAATCAAGGGCTCTGAGAAAACCTCAGAGCCTTTGATTTTGGCTAAAACGGTTTCGTGGCGACAAGATGGTGGCAAGTCATAATTTTAATTCCGATCTCTCTGTGTTTCGTCAAATACGGTATTTCACACTCCATCCATAGCACCTTTTTTAAATCGGCCCTTACATGCGTATAGGTATGTTGCTATCCGCATATCCGAAAAAATCGTGCAGTGAAATCACCCGCACTGCACAATTTCTGCTTATTATTAATCCAATGGGCTTTCGTGATAATTAACCATAGTAAGGATGCCTTCGCTTCCAGAGTTCTTGTTGAAGAAGTCGACGACATCGTCAAATATTTTACCTGCCAAGCCCTGGTGTCCGACATTTTTGTAAAGAACAAACTGTGCGGGCAAGTCCAGCCTGCTGAAGATATCCTTCATAGTATTAAATCGGTCCGGGACCTGTTTTACGCCAAACAAATTGTAGATAATGCCTGTGTCCTGCTCTTCGAAGCAATCTCCGGCTGCAGCGGTATCGTTGGTATCGGAGTCTCCCATAAAGATATACTGCGATACTTTTTTGTATTCGTCCATTTTGAAATTGATTCCGGAAATATTCTTCAGATCCGAGATTCCCAACGGATAGCGGAGCTTTGTATCGTTCCACTCAGGTACAGGCAGAGCAGGAAGGCTGTTTATTCCTCCGGCAGCAACCGCCCTTACCATATCGGGGTGCATTAGTGCAAACCTGTTGGCGAAATGACTTGAGGCGGAAAATCCATAGAGGAGCACCCTGCTTTCAATATTAATACCCTCTGCCTCCAGTCGTCTCTGAGCATCCTTTATCATTGCGGCCATTTGCAAATCGATTCTTCCAAGTTTATCACCCGAGGGAATCAGCATGGCGGCTCTCCCGAGATCATGCGTGTATACGCCACTATAAGGTCCGTCGGCAGGCCTTGGAAAGGCTGGAAATACAAACGGAATTGCAAGACTTGAGGCCAGCTTGTACCCTCCCGTCCCTTTCAACTGTTCCTTTGTAAGCCCTTCGGTCATACTCTCATTATGAGATCCTGTATTATTGCATTCCACCATAACCCGGTTACTCTTGCTTTTATCGATATAGGCTGGTATATACAGAAAATATGTATAATTAAATCCTTTCGCCGAATCCTCTTTAATTTTTATAATTTTGTCCCTGTTTGCGATAACAGTATATAATAAAAAAAATAGCATGCAACAAACGATGAATATTAACAGTATTTTTTTCATTAAATTCCCTCCTTATATTTATCAATTTTAAAACGATAAATAGAAAGTTTCAGACTGCTGTTAATTGTAGCATAGCTTCTCATATTTTCAAATAGATACCTGGAAGAGATGAGTAAGGAAATTTGATGAAAGCAGTGCATGAAATGTGCTACTTGGTTTACCACACAAAGGATTTCTCGCAACTGCTGATTACGAACAAAGAAAAAAGAGTAAAATATATGACTATTCAAAGATTGATATCAAGCTTTCATAATAATCTTTCTCACCTTTTTTAATATGTCGGCTTTGTTATCCGGGGCGGTACAACACAATATAAAAGGTCGTTGAAAATATTGGCATATTTCTGTAGACGCCTTTATTCTCAAGAGTTCCAAGGTTTTTAATCTGAAGCTCCCGGGTCGTTTTTTGGGCTGTCTCTGCAATTGCCCTTGCGCCCTCCCGGCATTGCGACAAAAACAGAACCGTCCCCCGCTGTCGCATCCGGCAAGTTGACAAATGAGAGGCGAATGGTATAATAAAACATATCGGATTACTATGATTAAGGGGATAAAACGATGAGCAAACCCATCTTTGGAGACGAGTTTGGCTTCCAGACAAGAGCTGTGCATACCGGGAACGACGTGGACCGGGAAACAGGGGCGATAAGACGGCCGATTACGATGGCCAACAGCTACGAGCTGCCTTATGATCCGACGGACATGAACTGGAGCAGCGCCGGGGAGAAGCCCCTTTACACCCGAAACGGAGGGGCCAATCAGGGCTATTTGCAGGAAAAGCTGCGATCGCTGGAGGGCGGAGAGGATTGCGTTGTCCTGGCAAGCGGAGTCGCAGCGCTGTCCGGACTCTTTTTTGCGTTGCTGAAATCCGGCGATCATGCGGTGTTTTCCAACATTACCTATATCGCGGTTTACCGGCTGCTTAATGAACTGCTACCCGGCAAATACAACGTGGAGACGACGATTGTAGACACCTCCGATGTTGATAAGGTTCGCGCCGCTGTCCGGCCAAACACAAAGCTCATCCACATCGAAACACCCGGCAACCCGACCACACAAATTAGTGATATCGCAGCCATTGCGGGGATTGCCCATGAAAACGGCGCGCTGCTTTCGGTTGACAATACATTTGCCTCGCCCTATAGTCAGCGCCCTCTGGAGCTGGGGGCGGACCTGGTGGTCGAAAGCCTTACAAAATACATCAACGGCCACGGCGACGCAATGGGAGGCGCCGTTATCGGCGCTAAGAGCCTGATAGACCGTATTCGCACGGATTCAATGGTCAACCTTGGAGGAGCGATCAGCCCTTTCAATGCGTGGTTGATCATGCGCGGGGCTGTCACGCTGCCCCTGCGAATGCGGGAACACAATAACAACGCGCTCGCCATCGCACATTATCTCGAAGAACAAAAGGGCGTCCGCTTCGTGGCATATCCGGGCCTTGAAAGCCACAAAGGCCATGAAATCGCGCAGCGGCAAATGTTTAACGGCTTCGGCGGGGTGCTGGCGTTCGGACTGGCAGCCGACCACGATACGCATAATCGGTTCGTTGCCGCGCTGCGCGTTATTACCTCGGCGGTGTCGCTTGGACACGATGAAAGCCTGATTGTATTTCTGGGTGAAAATGATGAGCGGCAGTATCTGTATCCCGAGGAGTTCCACGGCGGATTTTTCCGGTTGAGTGTCGGCATTGAGGACGCTAAAGATTTAATCGGGGATCTTGGTCAGGCGCTGCGGGCGGCTGGACTGTTATAACGGAAGCCCTTAAAAAATATTTGTATGTATTTGCTTATGACCGGCATAATTGAGATAATGGTTGTGAGATTATAGTTATAGTAGAAGCTGTTTTTAGTTTTTACGATCAAATATCCATATTTAAAAATATGGATTTATAGGCTCAGCATCGCCGGTAAGTCACGGGTTCAATGCAGGCATTCTGCCCAGCGAGGGCTTCAGGGAGAGGGGTTCAGGCAATGGAAGAAAGGCAGCCCTTGCGCAAGCCGGAATGGCTGCGTGTGAAAAGCAACGCAAGTGAAGAGAACATGAAAGTCGTAAAAATGCTGCGCGGGCTGGAGCTGCATACGGTTTGCGAGGAGGCGCACTGTCCCAATTGCGGCGAATGCTTCCGCAAACGTACCGCTACGTTCATGATATTGGGCAATTACTGTACGCGCAACTGCACCTTCTGCACCGTCACAAAGGGAAGTCCCGCCCGGGTGGACCCTCAGGAGCCGGCGCATGTAGCCGCCGCGATCAGGGAGCTGGGGCTTAGGCATGTGGTTGTCACCTCAGTTACACGGGACGATCTTGCGGACGGCGGTGCAAACCATTTTGCGGAGGTTATCCGTGCCATTAAACGAACATCTTCTGACGGGCCTCCCGTCATAGAGGTGCTCATCCCCGATTTCAGGGGTGACGTACAGGCGCTTAACGCCGTCATAGAAGCCGGCCCCAATATCATCAACCATAATGTGGAGACCGTGCCCCGCCTGTATCCGGAGGTGCGCCCTATGGCTATTTATGAAAGATCCCTGGAGCTGCTTGCCGGGGTTAAGCGGACTGCGCCATATATCTATACGAAATCCGGCATCATGCTCGGCCTGGGAGAAACGCGTCCGGAGGTGCTCGAAGTAATGAGAGATCTGCGCAAAAGCGGCTGCGATATCCTCACCATAGGACAATACCTTGCACCCAGCAAGGCGCACCATCCGGTAGTCGAGTATATTACGCCGGACGAGTTTGCGGCATATAAGCGGGAAGCCGAAGCGATGGGCTTCCTGTATGCGGCCAGCGCGCCTCTGGTGCGCAGCTCCTATATGGCCGGCGAGGCCTTCGAGCAAATCAAATCGGGACGAAAGGGGTAGTGAAGGAATGATTTATATCTCTCATGAAAGTATGGACCCGTTTTTCTGGTTTGCTTTGGAATATGAGTTCCTGCAAGAGCGTGAGCCGCAAGACGATGTTTTTCTATTTTGGCGCACCGAGCCTACGCTGATGATCGGCAGCTACCAGATCGCTGCCGCTGAAATAAACGAGGCATATGCCAAACAACGCGGCATCCACATCGTCCGCCGGATAACCGGCGGAGGCGCGATCTACACCGATCCGGGGAGCTGGCAATTCAGCTATATCAAGCACAACCGCACCGGAGCGGGTATACAGTTTGAGGAGTTCGTGCAGCCTGTTCTCAACGGACTCAGGGCAATGGGTATAGATGCATCTATGAGCGAGAGGAACGATTTACTGGTGAACGGCAAAAAGTTCTGCGGCAACGCGCAGTACCGCCGCGGCGACCGTTTGCTTCACCATGGCTCTATTTTGTTCGACACGGATATCGAGGAAATGGTACGCGGCCTGACGGTGGACGACGAGAAGCTCATTACAAAGGGAGTCCGCTCCGTTCGCCAGCGGGTGACCAACCTGAAGGAGCATATAAAGGAGCCGATGGATGCAGTTGACTTCCGCGACCGTCTGCTGGAGCATATGCTTACAGGGGACGTAAAGAGGCATATACTTTCGGATGAGCAAATACAGTCTGTGCAGGAGACCGCTCAGCAGAAATTCAAAAGCTGGGACTGGAATTACGGAAGATCGCCCGATTTCCAGGTTGTGAAAAGCAAGCGCTTGCGCGGCGGCAAGATAGAGGTGCGGATGAATCTGGAAAAAGGCTTGATTGCGGATTGCAGCATTCACGGGGATTTTTTCTTTGGTGGAGATATCGGGGCGGTGACGAGCCGGTTAAAAGGCTGCCCATATAACGAGCAAAGCATCCGTGCCGCACTTGTTACGGCCCTGCAAGGGCAGTCCTTTTATATGATCGGACTGGACGAGCTGGTAGAGTGCATGCTGTAGTCAGGCATGAACATCCAGCCCGTATGGCTTTATACCACTTAAAACCTGTCCGTCTTCACCGGGAGAACGTCGGTTCATCTGATAATTTTTGAAACCGCAGTGAAGCCCTGTTTAAACGGAGTGCGCCAGACAGCCGACTTCATCCTTTGTATTGTACGATCCCAGAGATGTGCGTACAGGCGGTAAAAGTCCGGCCCTATGCTGCAGCCGGTTAAAGACGGAGAAAATGCTATCGCAAAATCCGGGATTTCTATAGACTGCCATGCGACAAAAACAGAACCGTCCCCCGCCTGTCGCATTACTATTGATAAATGCTTTGACTGTGTATATAATTATACAAACGTTATATTTAAACAGCGGTAATAAAAGCTACGATTTATGAATTTCTGCAGAGAGCCGGTGGCTGGTGTGAATCGGCGAAAGGTTAAATCTTTCCACTTTTGGAGCTGTCAGCGATGAGCTGAAAGGTTGGTATCCTTTATCGTACCGTAGTCGAGAGGCCTGTTATATTTGATAACGGCAATTTGGGTGGCAACGCGGAATCCTTCCGTCCCATAAGTTTGGGATAGAAGGATTTTATTTTTAATTAAAAGACAATATTAATAATATTCCGTCAAGGAGGAAGCAGCATGCTGGATTTGAAATTCGTAAGGGAGAATCCTGAAATCGTAAAGCAGAACATCCGAAACAAGTTTCAGGAAAGTAAGCTCGTCCTGGTGGACGAGGTAATAGCCCTCGATATTGAGCTGAGAAAGGCAAAGCAGGAAGCAGAGGCCTTAAGGGCCGGCAGGAATAAGCTTTCGAAGCAGATCGGCGCCCTGATGGCTCAGGGTAAAAGGGATGAGGCAGAAGCCCTTAAAAAGCAAGTTAACACGGATGCCGAGCGTTTGGGCGAGCTGGAAATAGTAGAGAACGACCTGGACAAAAGAGTCCGGAATATAATGATGGCTATACCGAACATCATTGATTTGAGTGTCCCTATCGGCAGAGACGACAGCGAAAATGTCGAGGTAGAACGTTTTGGCGAGCCTGTAGTACCTGATTTTGAAATCCCGTATCATACCGAAATTATGGAAGGTTTGAACGGCATTGACCTGGACAGTGCCAGGAAGGTGGCAGGCAATGGCTTCTATTACCTCATGGGCAATATTGCGAGGCTCCACTCGGCTGTGATTTCCTATGCCAGGGACTTTATGATCAGCCGCGGTTTCATCTATTGTATTCCGCCCTTTATGATCCGCAGCGAGGTTGTGACCGGTGTCATGAGCTTCGCAGAGATGGATGCGATGATGTACAAAATCGAAGGCGAGGATTTATACCTGATTGGAACAAGCGAACACTCCATGATCGGCAAATTTATCGACACGATCCTGTCGGAATCCACTCTTCCGCAGACGCTCACCAGCTATTCCCCCTGCTTCAGGAAGGAAAAGGGGGCGCATGGCCTGGAAGAGAGGGGGATTTACCGTATTCACCAGTTTGAAAAGCAGGAAATGATCGTCGTCTGCAAGCCGGAAGAAAGCATGGCATGGTTTCACAGGATGTGGAGGAACTCGGTGGATTTATTCCGCTCCCTGGACATTCCAGTAAGGACTTTGGAATGCTGCTCCGGCGACCTGGCGGATCTGAAGGTGAAATCGGTAGATATCGAAGCCTGGTCTCCAAGGCAGAAGAAATATTTCGAGGTTTGCAGCTGTTCGAACCTTGGAGACGCTCAAGCGCGCCGGCTGCGGATCCGGGTGGACGGAGCGGACGGAAAATATTTTGCGCATACCTTAAACAATACTGTAGTTGCGCCTCCGAGAATGCTGATAGCCTTTTTGGAAAACAATATGAATTCCGACGGCTCTATAAATATTCCGGCCGCGCTGCAGCCGTATATGGGAGGCATGGCGGTTATAAAATAGTATAGCCCCGGCGTGACATTGTGTCAAAACGAAAATTTAACTGCGAATTAATATCCCTATAAACTTTCGGGGTTATTATAGAGACAAGAGTTAACGCTGGATAACGCTTGCAGCAGCTTAACATAAAGCAGGATTGAGACTATGAGGACCTATTCATGCAAAGAGGAATTCTAAATTATTTAGAATTGCATTTTGTTGAATAGGTTTTTTTTAAATCCATGGGGGCATTTTTCTTTGAAATTTGAATGCGGGGTCTCCGGCAGCGGCGCCTGCTCACCCGGGGCTTTGCGACAAAAACAGAACCGTCCCCCGCTGTCGCAAAAATAAAGCACCTGATCAGGTGCTTTATTTCCCATCTACGGCGTTTATTTGACGAGGCATTTGGGGATCTTGGGCTGGTAGATGAAAACCCATACGGATGCGGGGGCTAAGGTTGCCGCGCCCACAAACATAAGAACCGAACCGAGGATTGAATAAAACTTTTTCATAAGGGCCTCCTTTCCAGAGAATTGGCGGGTTTTATTTGATCTTCGAAGCTTTTTAGCTGCCGGTCGATCTCATTATATTTCTCATCT
>JAEZJL010000173.1 GCA_023415815.1 Bacillota bacterium
ACACACAGAAGGTCGAGAAAATCGCGTCTTACCTGAGGGAGAATAAATCCGACCTTGGCAGCATTAATAACCTTCATCTGGAGACGGGGACGCAGGAATATTATATAACTGTTATCAAGGACGAGAAGCAGAATAATTCATATATAGTCTTTTATGTCGATATCACGACAATCGGCAGGTTTGCAGATACCGTCAATTATGCTTTGATTATCATAATGCTTGCTGTGGCCTTCATTTCCTTCGGTATTGCCGCGGTAATCGCGAATTCGGTCAACCGGCCGGTCAGGCAATTAACGGGCTTTGCAAGGCAGATAGGCAGGGGCGATTTTACGCAGAGGGAGCTTGCCTTTGCGGACAGGGAGTTTGCGGAGCTGGCGGAGGTTATGAATCAAGCCGCGCTGCAGCTGAATCATTACGATAATGAGCAGAAAACCTTTTTTCAAAATGTATCGCACGAATTCCGGACGCCGTTAATGTCAATCAAGTGCTATGCCGAGGGGATGGAATGCGGATTGATGGACCGGGTGAAATCAAGCCGCATTATTATGGCTGAGACGGACCGCCTCAGCGAAATGGTGGAGGATTTGCTTTACCTTTCCCGCATCGACAGCATTGCCGGGAACATGGAAAAAAAGCGGAACGACCTGCGCGAAACCTTCGGAGCCTGTGCGGAGAGCTTGAAGCCGATTGCGGACAGGAAGAATGTAGAGCTCATATACGACTTTGACGAAGCCCCTGTTTTGTTCGGGTACAATGACAAATACATGTACCGGGCCCTCAGCAATCTGATAACCAATGCGCTGCGCTATGCAAAATCAGAGGTCATACTGACCTGCAAGACGGAGGGAAAGGCAATCAGGCTATCCGTCTCGGACGACGGGGAGGGTATCCCTGAGAAGGACCTGCCGCATGTCTTTGAGCGTTTTTACAAAGGGAAGAACGGGAACCACGGCATCGGCTTATCCATCGCCAAATCCGTCGTAAATCTGCACGAAGGCAGGATATCCGCAGCATGCGGAGAGAGGACGAGCTTCCTGATCGAATTTGACAGTGCAGACTGATTTTTGGGATGCAAAAGGTCTGTGCCTGGCGGCATGGGCCTTTTTTCGTACTTTTTGCGTAGGGATTGCATCTTTTAGCCGGAGATTCATCTGCCGCAGCGGTGTAATATCATTGTAAAACCTACGGAAAGGATCCGGTTAAAATGAAAAAAAACAGTGTAAAAATTCTTTTGGATATCGCAATGGTGGTTATATTGACGCTGCTATACAACAGTCATGTTTACAACATGACCTTTCACGAGGTCTCCGGCCTTATTATTTTTATGCTCTTTGTCATACACTGCCTGCTCAATAAAAAATGGATAAGCTCGGTTACATCGAAGCTGTTCAACAGGTCGCTTCCGGTCCGGATAAGGTTCGGTTATATGATCGACCTGCTGCTGGCGTTCACGTTTATATTGATCGTGATCGGCGGAATCCTCACTTCACAGGCGCTGTTCCCCACAGGCGTTAAAAATAGCCCGTGGAGATATGTCCACCATTTTTGTGCCGCGGTTTCGCTTGTTTTAGTCGGCATACATCTCGGACTGCATTGGAATTTCGTGTCGGGCATGTTCAAAAAGATAATCCGGGTGCCTCCAAAAGCAGCAAAGCCCCTGGGCATAATTTTAACGATTGCCATTCTTGCCTTTGGAGCATACAATATAGCAGCAAGCAGCTTTACGAGATGGCTGGCCGAGCCTTTTACGACAGAGGCCAAAAGCGGGGCGCCTGCCGGGGTTCAAGGGGATATTTCCTCCTCCGGCGAGCACACGCCTAAAAGCGGTGAGAATAAAAACGGCGGGAATGAGGGGCAGGCGGTTCCGAAAGCCGGTGAGGAGGCAAAGCAGGGAAGTCCGGACACAAATGCCTATACGGAAAAGAAACCGCCTGAAGGAAGTCCGAAAGCGGTTGTCAGCACGATCGCCGTTTTCCTGTCCATCATCGGAGCATTTACGGCGGTTACCCGCCATCTTGACAAGCTTTTTTCGAGGAAAGGGAACAGGTGAAAAATCATGCATTTCGACGGAATCGTGATAGGGCTCGTTACATTTTTGATCATCGGAGTATTGCATCCTGTGGTTATAAAAACCGAGTATTATTTCGGTACGGGAGCCTGGCCGCTGTTTTTAATATTGGGCGCCGCCTGCCTGTGCGCGTCATTTTTTTCAGAGAGCACCGTTCTGTCCGCCATTCTCTCCGTATTGGGGTTTTCGCTGCTGTGGAGCATCCGGGAGCTTTTTGAGCAGGAGCGGAGAGTGAAAAGAGGATGGTTTCCAAAGAACCGGAATAAAAATGAGAGCTCCGAAAAAACAGCATTTGATGGCAAAGAGAAATAAAAGTCTTTATGCGGAAGACGGGCTCGCGTGCGAAAAGCCCGGGACAGATGGCTCCGGGCTTTTGCGGGGGAGTTGGGGAGTTCCCCGGTTTCAGTACCGGGGAACAGATACCCAGTTTTACTAATATTAATCGTTACAAAGCCATGCTTCGGCCTCTTCTCTGCTGTGGAACACCCTGAAGCTGTTCCCCTTATTGGATTCGGCCAGGAGCTCTTTGAATTTCCCTTTGACTTTCTGATTGTCCGGAATGACCAGCGCCGCTTTTATATTATAATTTATAAACTTCTGCAGCACGCTTCCCGCCAGACCGGTCCTCAGCCTGAAAAAATCGTCGGCCAGCGCCCCGGCGTGCAGCATTACCAAACCGGTATCAGTTTCAAAACAGGCGGCAATCAAATCCAATGCGTCCTGCTCGGTACTGACTGGCGTTTCCGAGGAAGTATATTCAATATATCTTTTATTGGTTTTATCGATGACCGTATACTTCATTTTGCTTGCCTCCATGTCCCGGCGGTGAAGCCCGGCGCGTATTTTCTTCACCCATTCCGGCCCGTTCTCGGGGAAAAGAGTATATTTTCATAAATCATTTTTCCTTATATCATATGTTAATATTAGCATATGATATAGGGATGCGTCAATGGCTGCAGAAGAATAAGGCCTTATAAATATTGCCATTATAAAGCCTCTCACAGATAAGCTACATCGCATGCCTATTTTATAATGCGGATCGTGCCGTCCCTGCGTAACGGAGCGCTTGATTCCCCGCCGATGTACCCTACCGCAGCCGAAGAGCAGAGGGTGTGCTCCCTGGGGATTCCCAGCTCAACAAGGTAATCCCGCAGTCCGGTGTCGTTTCGCAGCCAGTGCAGCTGATTGATGTAGCAGCTGCCCAGGCCCAGCGAATGCGCGGCCAGAAAGAGGTTTTCAAGCGCCAGCGAGCAGTCTGCCATGGCGTTTTCGTAATTCGGCCTGTTGGAGGCAACGATGAGCGTGGGGGCGTGGTAGAAAAAATGATAGTCCTTCCTTTGCGCGGCGGCCCTGGCTCCGAGCTTGGCAGGGTAGTCGTCGTCGGGAGTCCAATGTTGAAACCCCTCCCGGACCAATTCATTGATTTTTGTAAGGACAGCCCTGTCCTGGATTGCGGTAAACAGCCAGCTCTGGCTGTTGCTCCCGCTGGGCGCCCATATGGCCGCTTCAAGTATCGCTTCCAGGTGCCCGGCCTCAAGCTGCCTTTCCTGGAACCGGCGCGTACTTCTGCGCGCACGGATGCAGTCAAGTACTTCATTATGGATCACAGTCATTACCTCCCATTTGGATTCAGTTGTCCCCGCAGCCAGTTTACCCGGTCGTCTGTAGCGCCTGGATGACGATGTATCGCATGGTCGCTCTCATACCATTTCACCGCTTTGGGACCGCCTGTTTTGTCAACCAGCAGCTCCGCCTTTTGTTTGGGGACGAAAAACAGGTCGTCCTCACCGAATTGAAACAGAAAAGAGGTATTGCCGGCCGCAGCCAGATATCCGGCGGGGGCGAGGTCTGCCATGGCTTCGTAATAGGCCTGGCGCTCCGGGCCTGATATTTTGTTATTCAAGGTAAACCAATCGCTGAAATCGGGCACAGCGGCCATGATTACACAGGCCCTGATATCGTCCTCGATTCCGGCCAGAACTGAATTAAACATCGCCCCAAAGTCATGGCCCACTAAAGCCAGCCGTTCGCGGTCGACCTCGGGCCGAGAGCGCAAAAGCTCGAGACAATACCGCAATTCCCGGATTTGCCGTAGGATGATTCCCCGGTCAAACGCAGAATCAACGCCAGTCCAGGTCAGACGGGATTCGGGCCAATCTGCGAAAACCGTGTCCACCAGCAGGCATACATGACCCCGTGCGGCAAGGAGCCTTGCTTCCTCCAGAAACTGGGTTTTGTTGTCATCCGGCGAGCGCTCCAGCCAGTGGCAATAGAGAAGCCCCGGATATTTCCCGTCCGCCTTCGGCCTGACATAAAAAGCGGATACTGTGCTGCCGTCCGGAAGAAGAATTTCAATCTCACTGATCGAGATTTGATTCTCTACCGTTTTTTGAAGTGTTCTCGCGTCCGGCGCCATCAGGAGCCGGTCCCGGAATAGCCCTTCCATCACATAATCCCCTGTTCTTGAATGTTATAATTTTTAACATATTATACCATCGCGTGCGCTCTGTCAAGGGCTGCCGGTAAAGATAAAATCCCGTGGATATGTAAAAAATGCCAATGGGGATTGACGGTGTATTTTCTATATGATAATATATGAATGAATAAAAAAATATTCATTCATATATTATCGGGTACGCAAGACATGCACGAAGATATGGGGAGGCAGGGGCTTTGACGGATAAAAAAGCGGAGATTCTGAAGTGCGGCAGGGAGCTGTTCAGTTCCAGAGGCTTTAAAGACACGAATGTTGCTGAAATAACCAAAATGGCGGGCATGGCCACAGGCACGTTTTACAATTACTATCCTTCAAAGGAAAAACTCTTTATAGAGATTTTTTCTGAAGAAAACGTGAAGCTCAAAAGGAGCATCATGGCGTCGATAAACCCGGATGCCGACCCCGTCAGCGTGATGAAGGAAATGATGTTTCTGAACCTCCGGGGCATGAGCTCGAGCCCTATATTAAAGGAATGGTACAACAGAGATGTCTTTAATAAGATTGAACGGAGCTTCCGGGAAGAGAACGGGATCGAGTATGTTGATTTTTTGTATTACAGCTTTACCGAGGTAGTGAAAAAGTGGCAGGGCGAAGGGAAAATCAGGAAGGATATAGATGCCGAGATGGTTATGGCCATTCTTACCGCTCTGGTCAATGTCGACACACACATGGAAGTGGTGGGACTTAAATATTTCCCCCGCGTTCTGGAACACCTGGTCGAATTTACGATGAAAGGCCTGATGGATTGCGCCAATAAGGATTGCTCCTCACAGGGGTAAAAAGGCGGGATGCAGATGAATGAAAACATGTTTTTACAGTCCGCAAGCGTTGGAATGGATACGGTTATAAGCCATAAGGTTTTCGGTGGGCGAACGGAGGAAGCCCTCAGGGCGGCAGAAGAGGAAACTGTAAGGCTGGAAGGAATGCTCAGCCGGTTTAAGCCTGAAAGCGAAATAAGCAGGATAAACGCCGCCGCGGGTATCCGATGTGAAAAAGTGAGCGGCGAGACCTTTGAGGCGCTGTCCCGTGCGCTTGAATTCTCAAAATGCTGCCAGGGCTGTTTTGATGTGACTATCGGGCCTCTGACGGCTCTATGGAGCGTTTCAAAAAATAAATCAAGGCCTCCGCGCGGATCAAAAATAAAAAAGGCGATTCCCCTTGTGGACTATAACGATCTGGCCCTGGACCCTTCAGAAAATACCGTTGCTCTTAAAAGGGCGGGGCAGTCGATCGACCTGGGTGGGATAGGGAAGGGCTTTGCCGCTGATAAAATATTGGAAGCGTTTAAGAAATACGGCGTTACATCGGCTTTTACTAATTTCGGAGGAAATGTGGCCGCCATCGGAGCTAAGCCCGACGGGTCTCGATGGCATATCGGCATCCGGCATCCCCGGCGGGAGAACGATTTAATCGGGGTGGTTTCTGTCACCGGCAGGTCGGTGGTTACATCCGGAGACTACCAGCGCTGCTTTACAGGCCGCAATGGGAAAAGGTATCATCATATTCTGGACCCGGCAACCGGATACCCTTCCGAAGCCGGACTAACAAGCGCTACCGTGGTTGCGGACAGCTCCACGGCAGCTGATGCTCTGTCGGCCATATTGTTCACAGCCGGTATGAAAAGAGGGCTTCAGATTCTGAAGGCGTTCCCCGGAGCCGAAGCCGTTCTCGTTGATGCAAACCTGTCCGTTTACGTTACCCAAGGTATTAAAGACTATTTTCAGGCTGGTAAAAATATAAATACGCTAAATTTCTGTTGAGTGGAAGGAGATTGTCACGGTGGAGAGCAAGGTTGAGAATACAATTAAAAGAAAGGGGGAAAAAAGGATGTCCGGATGGTTTATAGTTCTGATAATTATTGCCGTTTTGGGTATAGGCGGAGCAATAGGCTGGTCGTTTGTCGCAAGGGAGCATAACGAAGCGAATAATCTTCCTCTTAGCGCGGACTTCAGCAACCTGAAAGACGGCGTCTATATCGGGGAATATGAGGGCGGAATGTACAAATGGAGAGTCAATAAGGTACAGGTCACGGTATCATCGGGCAGGGTTTCGGATATTAAGCTTTTAAGCACTGCGGACCCGGCTAAAAATAATACAAAGCAAGATGAGCTCTACGGCAGAGTAATAGAAAAACAGTCGCTGCAGGTGGATACCATCAGCAGTGCAACTCTCACGTCAAAGGCTTATCTTAAGGCGGTGGAGAACGCTCTGAAGCAAGCGCAGAAATGACAAAAGGCGAAGCGGCCTTGCGGCGGCGAGCTACATATCCGGCCGGGAGCCCCTGAACTCATGGGCCCTGGCCGGATTGAAAAACCGGATATACTCCTGATCTTGATTATCAAGCCTTCTTGAAGATAAATATCTGTAATTAACTATGATATTCTTCTTTACACTCCTATAACATCGGCTTTATACCCGCTCTACATTAGCAGCGTCAGCTGCCGTACACCCCGAAGCTTTTTATTATCGGATTGGCTCTTGAGCGGGTAACAACAAGCTTCACATGCCTGGCCGTCATCTTTGGAAAGCAGCATATGCACTTGTGTCCGATGACGGTTCCTTTGAAGAGCTCCTTCCATTTGCCGTTTTCCATGTATTGCAGCGTAAAGGCTTCAACCCTCTGGCCAAGCCTGATTTCCTCAGACAGCACGATCCTGTCGAAGGTTCTGTCCCGCTCCAGGTCGGCGTTGATTTCAACGGCATAGGAAGCTTCTTCGGCCAGATCACGCTCAAAGGTTTTGTTTAATACGCTTCCCAATTCCCGCAGGCGCGCCGCGTCATTCTCATGGATCAGGCCTCTTTTATCGGGCGGGATATTGAGCAGAAAGGAAGCGTTGCCGCCGACGGAATTATAGTATATAGTAAGAAGCTCATCCAGCGTCTTCACTTTGTCATCCTCGGATGCGTGATAGAACCAGCCCGGCCTTATGGAGGTGTTGACCTCCGCGGGGTACCAGACGAGCTTTTCGGCATTTCGGATTGCTTCCCGGCTTCCCAGATCGGCGTCGTCCGAGTTGAGCTTTTTCGAAAAACCGGGGTCGTCGGATTTTTGCGATTTATCGGCAGTCATTTCCGCGTTCCTCAGATACGCCGGTACGACGCTCCATTCCGACTCCCTGCAGTGACCCGCTTCATTGCCGCACCACCGGACGTCGGGCCCGCAAACGCTGATGACCGCACCCGGCTGCAGCTCCCTTACGACCCTGTAGTAGCTCTCCCAGTCATACACCTGTCTTTTTCCTCCGACGCCCTCTCCGCAGGCTCCGTCAAGCCATACGCAGAAAATATCCCCGTAGCCTGTCAGAAGCTCTTTGAGCTGATTGACATAAAAAAGGTTGTAAATGTCGGAATCGCCGTAGGTCTTTTCATGCCTGTCCCACGGAGACAGGTATATCCCGAATTTGAGGCCTCCTCTTTTACACGCCTCGGAAACCTCCCTGACAACATCGCCCTTGCCGTCTTTCCATGGGCTGCTTTTGACGGAATGCTCCGTATATTTACTGGGCCAGAGGCAAAAGCCGTCGTGGTGCTTGCAGGTGAGTATCAGGCCTTTCATGCCGGCGGATTTGCATGCCTCCACCCATTGGTCCGCGTCAAGCTCCGTCGGATTGAAAATCGCCGGGCTCTCGTACCCCAGGCCCCACTCCCTGTCCGTAAAGGTATTGACGCCAAAATGTATGAATGCGTAAAACTCCAGCTCATGCCAGGCTAATTGCCGCTCGTCGGGTACGGTCCCGATTGCCGCCTTTACATAATCATCCATGAATACCTCCAAACCATCTGCATTCCAAGGGCTCAAGAGTCACATCAAACCCCGCGCCGTTGTCCGCATAGACCTGGGTCTTCTGATCCTCTTCGGAATTGTTGTAGACCGCAAAGCAGCCTGCTTCGGGATATGCGCTGCATTCCGTCGCCGGATTGGATGAAAACCAGGTGAACATGTCCTTTTCACATCCGGCGGCCCAATAAGCCGCTCTTTGCAGAAGCCTGGAATTATCAAAGCTGAAAGGCAGTCCGGAAATATAGACCGACCTCCCCTTTCCATAGGAATTGACCGTGAGGGAGCAGCAGGAATTATAAGCCGCCAGGACCTCAGTCCCGGCTGAACAGGGGTATATGGAGTTCATTCCCTCGCCGAAATCGATCTCACCCCTCACATCTCCGGTAATGAAGTGGTCTTTCTCAATATTCAATGCCGGTTTATTGGAGCTGAGGCCGTTTCCGGTCTCCTTCTGCACTCCCAGCACATCGGCAAGCTGAAAGAACGCTCCCTGGTATTCAAACGCGGTCGGCTCTCCGACGCCTATAAAGCCGCCTCCGTTGAAAACCCATTCGCGGATAGCTGTCACGAGCTTCTCGTCTGCCCAGCGGCTGCCGCCGCTCCATGACGTACCCGCGTCTCCGGCATTGACAATCGCTTTGACTCCGGAAGGAATGCCGTGCCGCAGGATATCATCAAAGCTGATGAACTCCACGTCAATATTCATGCCGCTCAACGCTTCGAGGATACCAAGATATGAGTAACAGCGCCGATTCCATAACGAATGCGCTATCTGATGGGTCTGCCAGGTTCGTATCTTCCCCCAGGCGTTCAATATCGCGATTTTAAACGGTGCAGCATAGGGTGGGGCGCCGTTGGACCGGTCGTGAATCTCCCTGAACTGTCCGCATATGCCGGCCACATGCTCCACAAATTCCGGGAATTTTAGAGCCAGACTCAGATATCCTCCGTAGCCCATACGATCCATAGGCTTTCTCATAATCGCGCGCCGCGACTTGATCCACACCCTTTCCAGCTCTCCCACGGGATCGCCCCCGTCGCGGAATACGTCGGGAAAAAAGTACGGATAGAATCTGGCCTCGGTGGCTTTCACCGGAATATCGGAAATCATTCGGGTTGTCACTCCGTCTCCGGCTGCTCCGACAACGGCGTCCAGGCCGATGTCACCGAAGTATTTACCGTATGGCTCCGTGCCCGACCAGTGATCTCCCAGGAACATGATGGCTTTTTTCCCCCTGCTGTGTACGCGCTCCACGCATTCCTTCGCAAAGCCCGCCACAAACCTCTGGTTGAAATCCATCCAGTCAAGAAATTTATCAGACGGCAGGCGGAAGGGCGTATTGTAATAGCCCTGGTCGATGAAATCCTCGGGCTTCAAGGCATACCCGTATTTCCTCTCGAAGGTTTCCAGGGCAAGGGGGCTGACGCAGCTGAGATAGCCGAACCAATCCACCTGGCGTTCCTTTCCCTTTTCATTGTAGATGAGGTCGAAATTATAAAAAAACGTGGTAAACCTGACGACATCGGTATGGGGGTGCTCATCCAGCCAGCTTTCCAGAACCTCCAGCAGGTGCCGCCTCGCTTCGGGGTGCCTCGGGTCGAGAGGCAGCCTGTGCTCCTCCTGCCAGGAGTTGGTTATGTGATTATACATGGAGACGGGCTCCCATTTCTGATACGCCAGGAAGCTGACCGTGTACCTGTGCCACTTTTTTGCATTATGTATCAAAACGGTCCCTTTTTCAGGGTCAAAGCTCCAGTAAGACCCGCCGACGGCCTCTCCCGCGGTGCGGTCCACCACCTCCCACCATTTGCGGGGAGGATGCTGCCCGTCGATTTCCAGCTGCTCCTTGAAATAATGCTTCATCAGGTCTATTTCTACAACATCCGAGCTTGCGGTCTCGGGCTGCGACGTGAGATATAGCTGCTGTCTGTATTCCGGGTGCGCTTTGGCCCACTCGTTATCCTCGCGTATCAGGCACAGGGTGCTGTACACCTCAAACTCCATGCCGAGTATTTCTTCCGAAAGCTTGGTGCCGTCGCTGTCGCGTACGGCGTCGATGCCCCATTTCTCCGCGAGCTCCCGTATTTCCTTTTCCATCCCCGCCTGGGCGGGAAGGGTGACCCTTCCTTTTGAAGAGGACTTTGTTTCCGCCATAGGATTCTCCTTAACCTCTGCAGTTCGTATTGTCAATGATTGATTACCCCTGGGCTTATCCCTTGAGCCCGCCCACGGACATCCCGCTTGTCAGCGTTTTCTGGCCGAAGGCGTATATGATGGCGGTGGGTATCAGGATGATGACCAGCCCCGCGAAAAGAGCGCCCCAGTCGGTGGCATATCTCTGCACCTCATAGAGGTTCATCATTCCCACCGGCAGGGTCTTCTTCGAGTCGGAGCTTATCAGGGTAAAGGTGAGGTAGTATTCGTTAAAGAAGTTGAAAAAGTTCAATATTGCGATGGTAACGATGGCCGGCTTGACCATGGGGATAATGATTTTTGTCAATATCGCAAGGTAGGAGCAGCCGTCGATCATGGCCGCATATTCGTATTCTCTCGATATGCCCTTCACATATCCTATCAGGAGGAACGTACTGAAGGGTACTCCGGAGACCCCGAGGATAACGGCCAGGACCATCCGGTTGTCCGTGAGGTGCAGCTGGTTGATCATGGTGAACAGGGGGATCAGGATCAGGCTCGCCTGTATGAAAAGACACGCCATGTATGTATTGCGGACAAAGGACAAAAACTTCAGCTTGAATTTTGCGATGATATAAGCCGACGGAACTGAAAAAAACAAGAGCACGGCAAGCGCCACGATAACAATCATAAACGAGTTAAGCGCATATTCTCCCATTTTAGCTTTTGTGAACGCTCTTACATAGTTATCTAAAGCCAGACCGGAGGGCAGCGTCCATGGGCTGGTCAGTATTTCCTTATTTGTTTTGAACGAGGACAGAATATTCCATAAAAGCGGGTAAACCACCATGAACAGGTTGAACAGCAGGAATATCCGGGCAATGATCCTTCCGGCGACTCCCACCCAGCTTTTATTTTTTGCGGCTTTTTTAGTCATATTAATTACACATCCTAATATTCAATATTATCGCGTTCGGTCAGCTTGTTGGAGACCAGCGCAAGCACAAACAGTATCAGCATTGCGACCACTGCGATGGACATGGCGTAGCCGAAATTGGCGTTTGTAAAAGCCTGGTTGTACATATACAGGAAGATTACCGAGGTTGAGAGTCCGGGTCCGCCGCCGGTCATTACGGTGCTCAGGACAAAGCTCAGACTTACCACGCCGTTTACTGCAAATATATACGTAATACGCATCAGCTCCCACAAAAAGGGGAAGGTCACCGCCGTGAATCTCCGTACCGGTCCCGCCCCGTCAAGGGTGGCGGATTCGTATAATTCGGGAGGGATTCTGTCGATTCCCGCGATGTACATAATCATATAATATCCCGCGGCCTGCCAGACGAGCGTGGCACCGATCGCTTTGAGCGCCGTCCGGCTGTCGCCCAGCCACATGAAGGCCATGGAATCCAGGCCTATCCCTTCAAGGAATCTGTTCAATATTCCAAGGTTGGGATTGTATATGAACGACCAGATAATACCTACTACAATAAGGGACAGAACGCTGGGGAAAAAGAACAAAACTCTGTATAGCGCCTTTTCCTTGAAATTTCCCTGTGTCACCATTACTGCGAGAAGCACCGAGAAAAACAATGTGACGACAGGCACTACCAGCATGAGGAGCAGGGTATTCTTCAGGGAAACAATAAAGTTGTCATCCTTTGCCAGGTAGAGAAAATTGTCCAGCCCGATAAAGGAGGGATTCTGTGAAAGGGCCGTAGCGTCGAAAAAGGACATGTACAGCGCTTTCACCGCAGGATAGACGATTATGAGCAGGACCAGCAGAAAGCCCGGCACCAGGCCCAAAATAATAAAAAGGTTACGATTTTTATTGATCATATTTCCACACCCCGTCAGGATCAGTCATTTGTTGTTATACAAGGATTGTCGGCTGAAAATGTCTCTTGGAAAACCGATATCTTTTCCTAAAAACTGGTGAAGGGAAATCCCTTCACCAGTTCCGGATTCTAGCTATTCAACTTACTGTCCCGCGGCTTTTGCTTCATCATCCCTGATTTGCTTCATTGCCTTTTCGACACTGTCCATCCACTGGTCTACGGTCATCTGTCCGTTCATTACCTGCGTCACGCACTTGTCGAATACTTCCTGGTTCATGTTGACCTTGCTGCCCTCGGGAAGCGTTTTCCAGTCTGCAAGCAGCGGGAGCACGCCCTTATCGAACATTGCGAAGAAGTTATAGAGGCTTTCCGATATGATCGGCTTGGTTAATTCGAGAGCGCCTTTTACGGGGAGAAGTCCTTTTGCCTTTTCAGCATTGACCTTCATAGCCTCGTCGGTATACTGATACTTGAGGAATTCCTTTGCCAGCTCGGGATTCGGAGCTCTCAGAGGAATGGCGAGAGTTTCCACTCCGATCCATGCATAGACCGGATCGGTGGCATTGAGCGTCGGAGCCGGAGTGATGCCGAATTTGAAGCCATCTTCCCTAGGAGCGTCGCCCATTTCGCCTTCCATCCAGCCGCCGTTGGGGATGAAGAGCGCCTTGCCCATCATCATGTCGGCCTGGGACTGCGTATGGTTGAGAGCGACCGTGCCTTTCATGAGATAGCCCTTGTTGGCGATATCCTGTATGTTTTGCAGAACCTTTTTAACGGTGTCGTTCTTGAAGGAGCCCTCTTCATAGTTAAAGATCTTCTTCATTCCTTCTTCGCCTACGGCTCCCGCTATTGCCGGCCAGAGGATCTGTTCGAGGTATCCGGGATAAATTCCCTGATAGGTGAACAGCGCCCTTTTATCAGCCTTTGCCGTTTCTCCCAGCGCGAAGAAATCATCCCATGTCTTGGGCAGGTTCAGGTTCTTTTTTGCGAAATAGTCCACGTTATACACGAGGCCCATGGTGCTGTAATAGAAGGGAGCGCAGTATATCTTGCCGTCCTGGTACGGAGAGCACCTTGTTGTTTCAAGGAAGCCGGGAAGGATGAGATCCTTGAGGTTCTGGTCCTTGTCAAGAGCCTTTCCGTTGAATACTTCGGTCAAATCATAAAATGCCTTTTCTTTGGCCAGGGCTTCCATAATTCCGGAAGAATCCCCGAAATTGAGATAGATCAGGTCCGGAGTCAGGCCTGCCACCATTTTAGGCCTTAATATTTCTCCGATTTTCGGGCTGATGGTGAGATTGATTTTTACTCCGTATTTCTGCTCGAACTGCGGTATTATGGCATCCCAGTAGTCTCTGCCGTATCCGCCCTGGAACGCATAAAATTCAAGGGTCTTGTTGGCAAATTGCTCGGTGGCGCCGGTTTGTTCGGGTTGTGTTGATGCCTCCTGCGTCTGTGCTTCGGAGCTCTGCGGAGCCTGTTCGCTTGCCCCCTGCTGTGCGCTTCCGCATGAAGCGAAGACGGCGGCGAGTAAGGCAATCGTGCAGATTAGCGAAAACAGCCTTAACCTTTTTCTCATTTTGACACTCCTCCATTAATTTATTTTTTTAGAGAAAAATAAAGATTTGCAATCCCTATGCAGCGGGCGGGGCCCGACGGATTGCTTGATTTGATACTAACACATGCGGTATTGTCCCCGGAATGGAGCAGAGTTACCAATGTATGTAGTAAATTTACTTTTTATTTCGTTCTTCCCAGCATCCTCTTTTTGTAATCCGTGGGGCTTATGCCATGGTACTTGATAAAGATCTTGCAGAAATAGAAGGGATCGCCCACTCCGACGGCCGCGGCGGCTTCCTTTACCGATGCGTCGGCCTGCTTCAAAAATTCTCCGGCCTTCTCCATCCTGATATTGTTCAAATAATTCATCAGGCTTTGCCCGGTCTCTTTTTTGAACATTCTGCAAAGATAGCTCTTATTCAGGTTTACCTGCTTGGCAATATTGTCGAGACTGATTTTCCTGCCGTAATTCTTGTTGAGGTATTCGGTTATATGCGTGATTTCCTTCCTGTGCCTTTGCTTTCTTTCTTCTTCGATTTCCCTGCTCAGGCATTTGACGGCATTGACAAAGCCGCTTTTCAATACGATGATCGTTTCGGCCCTCTGTATTTCTTCCTTGCACTTTTTTAAGGGCGCATTCTCATCCGTATCGGACTCCAGGAGGTCTTTTTCCAGCTCGTCCAGCAAAAGCGAGACCTGCTTTTTTACTTCCGAGGCTTCAAAGCTCCCCTCCGCCACACTGCACAGATACCTGTCTATTTCTTTATACGCTTCCTCCAGCTCGCTGAATTCCAGGGAGCGCTGCAGCGATTTTCTGGTCTTTATGGATAAATTCATAAGAGCATTCGAGTTTCCCTTCTTGAGCGAGTGGTCCATTCTGATAATGGAGCCAAAACCGTCGTAAAACCTTGCATTTGCATATTCCGTGCATAATCTGAACATCTCTCTCATACCGGTAAGCCCCTGGAATTCCTTGCTGACGACAATACTGACGTTAATATTCAGGTACGTTTTTATCGAGCGGGATATGTTTACGGCGGACTGATAGGCCCTGTCGATCAGTGCGGACGCTTCGCCGGCGGGAATGATGACGGCCGACCTGTCGGGGCCCATTTCAACAACCTCCATACCCTGTTTGTGCCCTAATATTTCGAATATTATGTTGGAGACGGAAGAGGACAGGAGCTTCCTGTCATTGACCGGCCCGTTCGCATCGGAGCTGTCGGGTGGGGCGAACAGGATATAAAGCAGGTAAAAATTTTCATAGTCGCATTCGATTCCAAGCAGCTTTGCGCTTTTGGAGGCTTCCTCCGGATCAAGGACCTCTTCCGTCAGCAGCTCCTTGAAAAAAATTGATTTTAACGCCTGCCTGCTTTCATCGAGGCTGATTTTTTCCACAAGCTCCTTTTCGCTTTTGTGCTTTTCCTCGCCGATCTCTACGGCAATTTTTTGCATCATTGCTATAAACTCATCGGATTTGAGCGTCAGCTTCAGGATATAATCATAGATGCCAAGCCGCATGGCCTCCTTGACAAGCTCGAATTCCCCGTAATTGCTGAGCACTATGACCTTTCCGTTATATCCGGTTTCCTTAAGCTTTTTTATCAGGGCTATTCCGTCCATTTTAGGCATTCTCAAATCGGTTATCAGGACCTCGGGGCTGTGCTTTTCAATCATGGCGAGCGCCGAAAGGCCGTCAGGCGCGCCCCCTACAACGATAAAGCCGTATTCCTCCCATTGTATGAGAGTTTTTAATGCTATTCTGACAATCTTCTCGTCGTCTACAATCAAAACCCTATACATAAGACGCCCCTCCCTGGCCGGCCATATATGGAACCCGGACCGTTACAACCGTCCCCAGGCCGATACCGCTGTCGATTTCCAGGCCGTATTCGTCGCCGAAATTCATGCGTATACGCTCCTGTACGTTCCAGATGCCGATGCTCGAGAGCTTTTGCCGATTTTTACCGTGGCCGTTGAATTTTTCAAGGGTGTCCGGATCGAAGCCTAACCCGTTGTCGGCAATCCTGATTAAGAGAACATTATCCGATCTGACGCACGACACCGTGATGACGCCGTGATAGTCTATTCCTTCAAAGCCATGGATCACAGAGTTCTCGGCGATAGGCTGCAGGATGAATTTCAAAACCGGGCAGTCCAGAAGCTCCCGGTCGATTTCGAATCTGGTCTCAAAAAGATTGCCATACCGGATCTTCTGTATCATCAGGTAATTTTCTATATTTTTCATTTCGGATTTGAGAGGCACCATACTGTTTTCGTCTATAATCGTATTCTTCAGGATCTCGGCGAGCGCGCCCAGCCCGTCGCTGACGCTCTCGGCACGGCACATCATTGCGGTCCACTTCAGCGAATTGAGCGTATTGAAGAGGAAATGCGGGTTTATCTGCGCCTGGAGCATCTGGATTTCCGTCTGGCGCTTTATTATCTGTTCCTTTTTTACGGTCTCTATAAGCTTGCTGACCTGCTCCACGGCAATGTCAAACCGCTGGGAAAGATAGCCTACCTCGTCCATGGCCCCGTCGTGCGTCCGTATGTTGAAGTCCCCTCTGCTTACGGCGGCCGTAGAGGCCACCATCTTTTTCAGCGGACTCACTATACTGTAATAGATCGATAATGCAAGGACAAGGGCGAAAAGCAGAAATGCGCCGCCTATCATCAGCATTGATCTCCTGAATCCCGTCGCTTCGGCATTTATGTAGGAGTACGGTATGGCTGCGACCTGATACCATTTCGCATAGCTGTTGAAGGTAAAAGCCGCCAGGAAGCTCTCATGGCCGTAGGAAGACCGGAATACATAGTTGCCTGCCTTTTCGTTGGCAAGCAATTCCTGCACAAACTCTTTATTGTAGTACTCCTTACCTGGCTGGAGGCTCGGGTTATCTCCGGACATTACAATCCCGTTTTCGTCCAGTATGAACAGCTCGCTGCCCACTCCCAGGTCAACATCGGCAAAGACCTTCTGTGAAAAATTCGCCTTATTTATGCCGACGATAAAATAGCCGAGGTTTTGTGAGTAGCTGTTCTTGTTGATGATTCTCCGGCACATCATAAGGCAATCCGTTCCTCTGACGGTCTTGGCATAGGTCCAGACGTCATAGCCGTCATTTTGATTTGAAAGGGCTATGAGCCTGTCCTTGTCTGCCCCCCACATCTGGTCGTACCCAAGGTCAAAAAAAGTATCGCCTTCCATGGTGTAGATATTTAAAAGACTGATACCGCTGAGATAAGTGGTGAAGTATTTGCCCAAAAGCTCCTCCACAATCGTTTTCGATATCTCAAAATTGGAGGTATAGGCCGTACTGTCGTATTTCAGCAGGCTTTCCTGGACCAGATCGCTGTAGGCCATCTGATTGCAAAACTCCTCGTATCTGGCCAGCTCCGCGCGTATGCTCTTATCGGTCTGATTCAGAAACTGCAGCGAAGACGCACTGATTTTGGAGGTCAGCGCATCCGAGGTGTATACCGAGGAATATACGCTGACGATCAGGAGCGGCAGAATGGAGGCAAAAAGGAACGATATCAGGAGCCTTTTTTGTATGCTCATTTTTCTGATAAGAAAAATAAATCTCCAGAACCTTTCTTTTAAAAAGCTGAGGATATTATGTAATAGCTTATATAAATCGGAAAATTTACGTTCGCTGTCTGAAGCTTTCGGCATATTGCCATGGAACATTAGGCGGTCCCCCAATTCGGCTGGTACGATGCTTAGCAAAAATAGCAGGTGCAAAGTGTGATAAATTAATTATAGCATCTATTTTTTGATTTACGATAATGATAAATTAAACATATTTACCTTCTCATGTATTATGTTGACTTATTTTGCTATCCGCCGTATATCGCTTCTTAATTAATACCGGAAAACATGACTTTAAGCGCATTCCAGCCAAAACACAGATGTAAAAACTTTCTACATCCAGGAGAATATATTCCATGGTATACTTAATCTTAATATGTTATATTTAAACAACAATAAAGTCCAATCACCGGTTTGGCTTTTATTAAAATAAAGGAGGATACGAGATGAAAATTTGCCGGTTTAACTAACGAAGCATCGTGATTTTGAGTCTTTCAACGGGTTGCAGCCGGGCGGCGGGCACTCGCTCAGCCGTCGGGATCCACTCCACCCGCTCCTGTCCCCCGGTAAGAAGATCCCGGGAGTAGGCCATTGTTTACATAATATAAATGGCATTCTGATCTTCAGCGCACAATGAGGTCAGCCAGAAAGATTAAGGGGATAGCCTCGCTTACATTATTGATTTCCATAATTCGCTTATTTTGAAAAAAAGCGCCTGAATTGCTATATGCTGACGGGCGGTGAGTGCTCTCCGTATGCAGCGGAAACGCATTCGAACAACAAAAACTGGATTGGAAGGATATTATGGTAAACAAAAAAAACAGGCAGGTTGACAAAGGCGGATTGAAAAAGTCAAAAGGCGCCGGAATCAAAAATATCAGAAAGATTCTCATTGCCTCGGGCGCGGTTGCCGCGTTGTCGATTGTGGTTTTGATTTTGTTTTACGCTTTTGTATTTGGCGGGCATGTTGAAGTAATGCGGGTAAACGGGCAGCCGGTAACACGCGATGAATTCAGGTTCTATATGGAAAAGGAGAGAAGCGGCGTTTCCAGCTATTTTTACCAGACTTACGGCGTCAGCGCCGACGAGGAGTTCTGGACGAAAACCTATGGAGGCGAACGCCCTGAGGATGTTTTGAAGGAGAAGGCCAGGGAGGCCTGTATCTATGACAAGACATTGCAGGCCCTTGCGCTGAAGTATGGCGTCACGAAGGACATCAGCTTTTCAGGCTTTCAGCGGCAGCTGGAAAAGGTCAACCGTGAACGCCTGGAGAGCTCGAAGCGCGGTGAAACCCTCTATGGGGTGGTACAGTTTACTGAGATGCAATACTACATGAATGTAATGAGCACTCTGAAAACCGAACTGCAGGACAAGCTTGAAAACGTGGAAGTCAAGGTTCAGGACAGCGAGGTAAAAGCGCTGTATGACGAGCGGTTCGACGTGTACAACAACAACAATAACATCACCGTTGCCGAGCTCCATATTCCTTATATTACGGATTTCATGTCGCCGGATTCCATCCAATCCAATGAAAAAGCCCTGCCGGTCGACCAGGCTTACGATCTGATTTTCAAAATAAAGCAGCAGCTGGATGAGGGCGCGGATTTCAACAAGCTCTGCGAAACCAATACGGGGGAAAAGCCTGTGGAAATGACAATCGCCCTGGACGAGGCATCCAAGGATCCCTCCTCCACTTCGGGGATCATAGCGAGGAATACGGCCGGCCTGCAAAAGGGAGCATATTCCGAGCCGTTTGAAAACGGATTGGGCTTTTCAATCATAAAGATGGTCGACGTGGGTGTAAGAAGCAGCATACCCTATTCGGACGCTCATGACAATCTGTATGGGACGGTATTGGCTCAAAAATACGGGGATTATCTGACAGAGCAGGCCCGGAAGGCGGATGCGGTCATCCGCACATTTCCTTTTAATCTTATTGGCCGTTAATGTGAAAAGGGGACAAAGCAGCCGGGGAAAAGGGGGGATCCTATTGGAGGGTAACCGGTAAAGCAATTTGCCGACTCGTGGAAGCACAAAAAACAAGTAGCATTTCTTAAGAAATGAAATGGAGTGTGAAAAAATGTCTAAGCTATCAAAAGTAATTTCTCTGTTTTTAGCTGTATCTTTGCTTTTGAGTCCAGCCATTTCCGGCACAACGGCAAAAGCGGCGCAGACGCCCTCTGTCGGAACTACATACTATGTGAGCTCGGCAAGGGGTAATGACGCCAATGACGGAAAATCTCCGTCCACCGCTTGGAAATCCATTGACAAGATCAATGCGACCACCTTCCAGCCGGGAGATACCATCCTGTTCAAAGCCAAGGATGAGTGGCACGGACAGATCTGGTTCAAAGGCCAGGGTACAGCCGAGCACCCGATTAAGGTAGATATGTACGGGGATGTTGCTGTCGGCGACGAAGTAAACTATCCCGCAATCCATGGCGACGGCGTGGAGCGCAAGCAGGGCAGCACCGGCACGATAATGCTGGTGAACACGCCCTACTGGGAGGTGCGCCATCTTCAGATCACCAATGACGACGACTTTACTGTAGACAACTACGACAACGTGTACGATCCGGTTACCCGTCTTTGCACGAATCTGCGCGACGGCATCATGGTGCTGCTGAATTCGGATAAGCTTCCTGCAGGTACGGACGATTTTGTTATGGAACACGTTTATCTTGAAGAAAACTATATCCACAACGTTGACAGCGTGGGTTACTGGACCAACGGCCGCGGTAACTTTTCGCCGGATCTTAACTACAACGACGCTCTTTTCAGCGGCGGCATCATGGTCTTTATTGTCGGCAGCGCCAAGCCGAACATGACCTATAACGATGTACGCGTTGCAAACAACACGCTTGATAAAGTCGATTTCCTTGGTATCGGTACTTTTGATTTCAGCGATCACGATTATATGCAGAAGAATACCGTTACGCTCAACCACATGATGAAGAACGTGTATATAGGCCACAACTACCTCCATAGCATAGGACAGGGCGTTATCGATGCCTGTGACATGGAGGGCGGCGTAGTCGAGTACAATGTTGGAGACGTATGGGGACTGCGGTATGCCGCCGAGTGCGCAGGCATCTATCCCTGGAGAAGCAACAACACCGTTCTGAGTCATAATATTGTATCCAACGGTCCGGAATCCTTCCCCAAAACTACCGGAGACGGAACGGCATGGGATATTGACTCTGGTCTATACAACATCACCTATGAGTACAACTATTCCTACAAAAATCCGATGGGTACCGTCTCGTACCTGGGACGAAATTACAACACTATCTACCGTTACAACATAGCCGACCGCGATCAGTCTTATTTCATCAAATGGGGCTGGTTCGGCAGGGACTATACCGACCTGTATTTTATGAACAACCTGGCCTACTTTGACAGCACCTCTCTCACAGCGCCCGGCACGGGCGAGAATGCGAGCCGCGTATACCGCTTTACAGGTGCGTCGACAAGTATAAGCAGCTACTTCCAGGTAATCAATGTCTATTTCATCAACAATCTCTTTTATGATTACGGAAACGGCGACCCCACTCAGACGAACAACAATTTCTCCCACTATTTCTTCCAGGGTAGAAGCTCAAGTGCAAATAACAGCTATGGGACGGCCATATTCCAGAACAATTACTTCTACGAGGCAAACAGGCCCGGCGCTTATCCGGCGAATACATATGCACCGTGGCAGGTCAACACAGCGATTAACACCGGCAACTTTTACCACGGAATGGCGGGCCCCGGTGTTCCTCTTGCCGAGCCCAAGCTTGTAGGCCTTACACCTACCTTTAACGAGAATCCGCCGCTTAACAAGCCGATGAACCTTTCCGACCCATTCTGGGCGAACTTCAAGCTCCAGGCCGACTCGCCCCTGATCGATGCCGGAAAATTCGTGCGTCAGATAGGCCCTGTCGACTTTTACGGCAACGAGCTTTATTACGGCAGCGCTCCCGATATCGGGGTGCACGAGTATACCGAAGGTAAAACGAGGACCATTCCCGATTATTCCGAAGCGCCGAGGAGCAATCTTGCATACGGAAAGAGCATCACCACACAGTATGCAAACCAGATTTCCTACACGTTGAACGACGGGAATATGGAAAATTCCGAGGATTCGATCCATTACAACTGGCACACGCCCAACACGGACCCGCAGTATATCGAGATCGATTTCGGAGCTCCGACTACCTTTAATAATGTAAGGCTGTACGAATGGATAACAAATCCTCCCGCATGGACCTCAAGCACGGCTTACACGACGGTTAAGCGCCCGCACCTGCAGTACTACAATTATGAATATTGGGACGGAAGCAAGTGGGTTGCTTTCTATGACGCCACGCCTGATGTGGACAGGACTGCCGCTTCAACGGTTCCCAATACGTATCTTTCGGATACCTTTGCTCCCGTAACAGCCAGCAAACTGCGCATAAACCTGTTAAAGATGGACGACCTCGTAGTGCTGCGCGAGCTGGAGGTTTACAACCTCGATGGCAATCCCCCTGCCAGTGTTCCCGTACAAGCGAACCTGGCACTGGCCTCCGCGGCTGTTCCCAGTGCGGGCAATTTGTTTGACGGAGACGCAAGCACCTATTATACGGGTCAGGCAGGCAATCAGTCCGTATCCATAACACTGCCGGCCGAGAGCACCTTCAACAGGATCTCAATCAAGGAGCTGACGGATTCGGTTACCTCCTACAGGCTGCAGGCAAATGTGGACGGAGAATGGGTAACGCTGGCAACCGGATCAAATATCGGCAAGGTGAATACCAATCTGTTTGATGCGGTAAAAGCTCAGGGCTTGAGATTTGACTATACTGCAACTTCCGCGCCGGATTTTGCATCGTTTGGAGTATACCTCGTCAAATCACTGGCGCCTGAAAAGGATTTCGCTTCGGAGCTGCTCGCGAGATACACCTTTGAGGATGTTTCCGGCGGTCAGGTCAAGAGTATCCTGAACCCCACGAACAATACCACCGGCGGTGCGATCGGCAGCGCGGGCTCTTATGGACTTAAATTTGTGGAAGATCCGGACAGGGGCAAGGTTGCCTATTTTGGCGGAGGCGGACTGGATAATTCCGATTATCTGAGAGTTTCCGGCGCCAAACTGGATTTCACGACCGGCAGTGCCATCTCCATGTGGATAAAGCCAGATCCGGCCTTCATGTACGGCTGGGTTGCCACAAACGCGGCAGTCCCGATGACTCTGTTCTCCAAAGGGGTTAACGCGACAGAATCCTATAGCGCAACCATGTTTGCAAACGGTCTTACCGGGGCATTCCAGAGCCCTCTCGGCTTCCAGAGAGACGGAAGCACCGCCAGAGGGCCGCGCTGGGTTCCCGTATCCGCCGGCTCCCTTGACAATGATTATTATGTACAGACTGGTGAGTGGAACCATGTAGTGTTTACCTGGGACGGATATTACTACAGTGCCTATGTGAACGGCCAGCGTGTGCTGCATACGCGTGTGAAGGATCCGTACACCGACGTTCCCAAAGCATTCAGCACAGTGCCGGCCGAACCGCTGTACTTCGGCAACCAGAGAGTTACTGCCAGCGGCGCCGTCAACAAGAACCCTTACTTTGGTTATATGGACGATATCCGTATATACTCGGATGCCCTGTCCTATAATCAAGTACGGCAGCTGTACGCGGAGGGCGACATTCCGCAAGTACTCACGGGAATTACGATCAATACCAATCAGGTGAGAAAGGTATATGATCTCAATGAAGGCCTTGATCTGACCGGCCTTACCGTAAAAGCAAATTATCAGGACGGCACGGCAAAAACGATCACCGGCTATACCACGGATCCTGCAAACGGAGCTATCCTTTCCGAAGAGGGCGGCAAGACCGTGACCGTGACATATATCGAAGGCGACGCAACGTATACTGCCTCCTTCGACATAACCGTCATTTCCTCTTCAACCCTTGAAATCGCAAGCCTGCCGACGACGATAAACTACGTCGTGGGCGACGCGCTCGATCTGTCCGGACTGATGGTAAAGGCCAACTATAAGGACGGTTACAGCGAGGTTCTGTTAAATTCCGAGTATGAGACCTCGCCTGAAGACGGCAGCGTTCTGTCGGAGCCAGGCATACAGAGCATTAGCGTTTCACGCACCGAATCCGGCGTCACCCAAAACGCCAGCTTCGTCGTCATGGTCTGGGAAAATGAGATACCGGCTCAAACGACGTTCGCCGCTATCACAATGTCTAGGCTTCCGAATAAGACGACTTACTGGGAGGGCGAAACTCTTGACATGAGCGGAAGTGTTGTTACGGCCGTTTACAGCGACAATTCCAGCAGCGTGATTACCGACTCGGAATACACGGTGCTGCCGGCGCTGGATACGCCGTTGACAACCGCAAATACACAGGTTACCGTGAGCTATACCGTCGATGGCAGGACAAAAACGGTTTCCTTCCCGATCACGGTACGCAAAGTCGTTCATGTCGCATATTACGCAGACGATAGGACCTCCGGAGATGTGCCTGTGGACAGCACCGACTACCTTAACGGCCAGACCGTGACCGTTCCGGGCAGCGCTCTGGAAAGGACCGGCTATACCTTTGACGGATGGACCATAGGAGAAGACGGGACTACAGTTTACAACGAAGGCGACACCTTCCAGCTCGGCGCAAGCGATGTCGGCCTGTATGCCAAATGGACTCCTCTGATATTCCACGTCAGATATTACGCCAACGATAAAACGGTTGGAGATGTTCCTGTAGACAGCACCGGCTACCTTAACGGCCAGGCAGTGACTGTTAAGGGAAGCGGCAATCTGGGCAGAGGCGGCTATACATTTGACGGATGGGTCATAGGAGAAAACGGCTCTACGGTTTACAAAGAAGGCGATACATTACAGATCGACTTAAGTGATGTTGACCTGTATGCCAAATGGACGCATATAGATACTCCTACTTCTCCGAATACCGGCGGCGGCAGTGCACCGGCAGCTCCGGCGAAACCGCAGACGACCATTTCGCTCAACGGCACCGATTTCAATCCGGCTACAATCGATACTAGCAAGCCGAGCTTTACACTAAATGTACCGGCTACAAGCAATACGGCTTATATTTCGATTCCCGTAAGCCTCTTGAATGACATGGCCGGAAAAAATAAGACCTTTGATTTGAATGTACAATCACCTATCGGCAGCTATACGGTTCCGGCGAACCTGTCCGGCGTGATTTCCGACCTGAGCGGGATTCTGGCCGGAAGCGGCTTGAAGGCCGAGGATGTAAGCATTAAAATCAATATAAAGGATGAATCCAAAAATACGGGCTTACAGGCCTCGATCGCCAATAACCTGCCGAGCGGCAAGGTCCTGGGCGGTCCGGTAGACTTCAGCATGGTAATCGTCAATACCAAAACAGGCGCTGCCATCAAAGAGGTCAAGAGCTTTACCGGCTATGTTGTAAGGAGGATTCCCATTCCCGACGGTATCGACTCTGCCGCGCAGCTGAGCGCATTCAGAAGCGATTCCGTCACAGGAGCTCTGGAGTTTGTTCCGCACCGTCTTGTACGCGAAAACGGCAAGCTGTTTATGGAAATCAAGTCCAAATCAAACAGCGTTTACGTGGCCGCACAGAATAATGTAACATTCACCGATGTAGCAAGCGGCTACTGGGGAGCTCCGTTTATCAATAAGGCCGCATCAAAGGGCCTGGTGTACGGTATGGGCAATAACAAGTACGAGCCGGAAAGAAAGCTCACCCGCGCAGAGTTCGTGACGATGGTTGGCAACGCCCTGGATCTTCCTGATGCCGCAGCCGGCACCAAGACCTACAGCGACGTGAAGGATCCTGCCCAATGGTACTATGCAGCCATTACGAAGGCTCGCTCGGCAGGATTGCTCAACAGTTTCAACGAAGATGCGTTCAAGGTCAATCAGGCAATCACCAGGGAAGAAATGGCTACCATCCTGGCTGCCGCGCTGACTTCCGAAAAGGCTGTTTCCGGTACAGAAGCTGTGGACCTCAAGAAATTCAAAGACTTCGACAAGATGGACACTGAAAAGCTGGCCAGCATTGAGCTTGTAAACAGGCTGCAGGTCATGGCAGGCGTTTCCACTACCATCTTTGACCCCAAAGGAATTGTCACCCGCGCACAGGCAGCCACGGTTCAGCTTCAACTGCTGAAGGCCCTGGGTCTGATCGACGCATAATTTCACAGGCAACAAACACACTGCTCTAAGATGAAAAGAGCTGCAGCGGAACCAGGTTCTGCCGCAGCTCTTTTTTCGTCCTTTTTCAATCATATACGTCGGAAGCGGTTCTGACTTTAAAATATAAAAAACGTCAGGCTTCGACCTCTGCCATACATGCCTCTTGTGATATAATAGCAATATATGCAAATTTTTATTTAATGCGGGAATAAACTTAATGCGGAATATTTTAAGAAAAAAACGGCTGATACCCATATTACTGCCTGCGTTTTTGGCCGCGGTTTTAATTTCAGCCGTACTCAGCGCCTGCGGGAAGCCTGTCGGCGCTGAACCTCCCAAGGTTGAAAACGGAATTATGGATCTGCGGGATTGGAGCTTGGGCAGCGACGGAAACATAAAGCTGGATGGAAATTGGGAATTTTATTGGAATCAGCTTATACCGCCCGGCGGTTTTGGCGAATCCGGTGCAAAGCTTACGGGATATTACCCAATACCGAAGTATTGGACAAAATACAAGGGACTGGACCTTCCTTCAAGAGGCTACGCCACCTATCGCATACTTATAGATACAAACGGCGGAACTCAGCCGTTAAGCATTAAAACGCCTGAAATATATACCGAGTACAGCCTCTGGATAAACGGCAGGCTAATCGACGGCAACGGCAGCTTCGACGGACGGCCTGTCAGGTATTTGAAGCCGGACATATACACCTTTGATGTAAATTCCTCAACAATCGAATTAGTACTGCAGATTAAAAACTATGCGCATAAAAACGCCGGTATAGGACAAAGCTTCATATTAGGCAGGCCTGAGCAGGTAAACAAGGAGCGGAACGCCAAAGCCGCAATCGATGTGCTATTCTTTGCCGTATGTCTGTTCGCGGGGCTATATCACGTGATCCTCTATGTCTTCAGGAAAAAGGAAAAGGAATTGATCTATTTTGTTGCGCTGTGCATTGCGGTGTCCGTGCGCAGCATTCTTTCCAATGAAACCTGGCTGATGCAGGTTTTTCCGGATCTGCCGTTCGAAGCAGGCTCCAGGGTTCTTACAACGACCATTCCCGTCTGCATGGTATCCATGCTGCTTTATACCAGGGAGCTTTATAAGGAAGAAATGCCGGAGCTTGTCATAAGCATACTCCTGGGGGTCAGCGGATTATATGAATTATTGATCATCGCGGCGCCTACCTTTATATACTCCTCGCTGTTCAACTACTACCTCATCACCGTTGACGTGCTGTTTGTCACAGGCGTTTACTGTTCGATAAAAAGCATCCGTAAGGGCAGGCGCGAATCGGCAATATTTCTGGCAGGGGCCGTGTTGCTTGGAATAGGTGCCTTTAACGATATGCTTTATTATAACCAGCTTCTGGATACGGGCTATTATCTTTCGTTGGGGCTTATGGCTTTTGTGGCGATCCAGGCGATCGTGCTGGCCATCCGTTATTCCAATGCCTATCGCGCCATTGAAAGTCTCTCCGAGAATCTCAGGGCGTCCATGGAACAGACGACGGCTGCGGAAACGGCCTTTCTCCACGCCCAGATAAAGCCCCATTTTCTATATAACGCCCTGAACACGATTGCCGACTGCTGCGAGACTGATTCACAGGAGGCGGGAAAGCTCATATTATCGCTCGCAAAGTATCTGCGGGGCACTCTGGACTTTGAAAACGTCGGCGGGATCATTTCCCTGAAGAAGGAGCTTGAGCTGGTAAACGCGTATACGACCATCGAAAAAGCTCGGTTTGACAACCTTCAGGTGAAGACGGACATAGAGGACGGGCTGCTTGATATCCAGCTGCCGCCGCTTACCATACAGCCTCTTGTTGAGAATGCCATCAAGCACGGGATACGGAAAAGAACGGAGGGGGGCACGGTCGTGATAAGAATTCACACTGACGGAGGGGACGCCGTATTTTCTGTGGAAGACAACGGCGCGGGGATGGAGGCCGGAAAGGCGGAGGAGCTTCTCAATATACCCAGAGGCGGCGCCAGCGTCGGCATTTATAATATACATACAAGACTTGCGAGGAAATATGGGCGGGGGCTGACAATAAAAAGCGTTCCCGGCGGGGGGACGACCGTAGGCTTCATAATACCGGACGGGAGGAAGCCCGAATGCTTAGAGTGATTGCCGTAGACGACGAGAGAAAGGCTCTGGACAGGTTTGAGCGGGTCATGAAGGAAGATCAGCGCATCCGGGTCGTAGGGAAATTTACGGAAATCGAAGCGGCTCTGGAATTTGTGAAAAAGGAGGCCGTGGACATCGCTTTTCTGGACATCGAGATGCCCTCCATGAGCGGACTTGAGCTGGCGGAAAGGCTCATCGGCGAAAATCAGAGCCTCGAGGTGATATTCGTAACCGCATACGACCAGTATGCCCTGAAGGCCTTCCAAGTCCACGCCATAGGCTATGTTTTGAAGCCGCTGGACATAGAATCGGTGAAGGAGCAGATCGACAATGTGCTCAGAAAATCGATGCGCGGGAAAAACAATGCCGGAGCCGGGGCTCCGGCAATCAAATGCTTCGGCCGGTTTATATGCTGTCCGCCGGGGGACGGGGGCGACAGCCTCCGATGGAGGACCTCCAAGGCCGAAGAGCTCTTTGCTCTTCTCGTGCATTACCAGGGGAAGCCTATGCCCAGAGAGATCCTTATCGACACTCTGTGGCCCGAAGCAGACCCTGAGAGCGCGGCGAACAATTTTCGGGTTACCTGTACATACCTGCGCAATACCTTTGCTGAAATAGGGCTGAAGGAGGTTCTTCTGCGCGACAGGGATAACTATATGCTGGAGCTCGGTAAATTCCGCTGCGATTCACTGGATTTTATCCGTATCGTCGAAGGGGACGGCGCAAGCGGTGCGGATTGTGCCGGATACGAGGAAGCCTCTAGGCTCTATGCGGGAGCTTATTTTGAGAATAAGCCTTACGAGTGGGCCCTGGCATTAAGGGCATGGTTCGAAAATGAATTCGAGAAGCTGCAGAACAGGCTTGCTGACAAATACATTGAGGAAGGAAACCTCCAAGCGGCCTGCGAAGCCGTCGCAAGGATACTGGAGCTCAATCCTCTGGCGGAGGAGGCCGTTCACAGGCTTATGGCTCTAAGGCTTGAGGCAGGAGACACAGCATCCGGAATAAAAGTATACCAGGATTACGGCGAAAGGCTTCGGAAGGAAATGGGCATACTTCCTTCGGAAGGTCTGCGGAGGCTTGTGGAAAAAGCGATTGCCAATTCATAGGTCAATGATTTCAAAAGGGTAGGTATAAAAATTTCTTCAAAAAGGCGCATGTATGCGTCTTTTTCTATTATATGGAAATTTGTTAATTCTCCATTAATTCCGGCTCAGTATAATAATGTCGAAAAGGGAGGTGAAAATGTGTCGAATAAAATCTTACTGGCAGACGCCGACGAGAAAAATCTGACGGTGCTTGGCACTCTGATAGGGGAAATG
>JAEZJL010000184.1 GCA_023415815.1 Bacillota bacterium
AATGATACCGACCTGAGGCCGGGCAGATTTTCAAAATCTCGCCCGGCTTTTTATATCCGGTTTATTTTTTGGAGTTTATGTAGCTCACGAGTTCCTTGAGAATACCCGCGGCGGCTTTTTTAAACCCCTCGTTCTTCTCATAGTCCTTTTCCGGGCATTTTATGGTCATGAGCCTTCTGAAGGCCACGGAGAGCATATACCTGTATTTTTCGTAATCCGCCACCTCTTTTCTCCTGTTCGCCCCCGCATATATCCCGGCAATATCGCTCAGGGTGATGTCCTCGGAGCCTATCCAGGCCGGAAGCTCCCCTATGGATTCCGTGTAAGCCGTATCAGGCTCCCCGCAGGTATTCTTATTATACCTGTCGTATTCCTCCCTGTTCAGCCAGGACGGAAGCCCTACCCCCTGTACGAATCTTTTTATTTCCTCCTCCCTGTTGCAGAGCATATTGAGCGTATCGATACCCAGATCGCTGCTCAGGGATCCCGGCATGACCTCTATCATCCAGTCCCCTCTGAAGCCGCCGCCCGGCATACCCGTTATGCACATGTCGGAAATATAGCCGGGATTATCCTTCATAAATTCTCTAAGCTGTGTATACCAGCAAATATACATGACGGAATTGTCATAAAGCTTTCTTGAATTGTATTTCCTTCGGATATGCTCCTTATCCAGATCATTGAACAATACATTCAAATAGTACAATTGCTCGAGCAGGTCCCCGCTTATGCTCCCGGCGTCACAAAAATTGTTGAATGCCGGTACCAGCGGATTTACAGCCCCGGGGACTTTTTGCCTGTAGGCTGAAATAATGCAATCAAGCATATTGCAGGACAGCGTTTCGGTGATGAAAAAATCCGTATCCAGCAGACAGAGCTGGTTGGCTTTCTCGTTTTTATAGCTTTTCCAGGCCTCCCTGGCAATAAAATAAATATCCTTCCATGTCGGCCTTCCCTGGAAGTCCTTCAGCCGGTCTTTTATAATATCCTTCCTGTAGGCGAGCACCTGGCAGTTGGTATAGTACAGGCGCCGCAGCTTGATCGGGTATCTGGCGTCTTTTCTGCCGCCGGGCCTGTCCGTCCTTTTACCGTTCAGCTCCCAGTGCTCGTCCACCATGCTGACTACGGTTCCCTCAAGGGGATAATTATCCCGTATACGCTTCACCGTTTCTTTCATGGCCTCGACATCTATGTCGTTGAAGGAGGAGACCAGTATCTTGCTGTCATTGCCGTTGGTGCTTTTTTTGACGGTATGCTCGGGGAAGGAAAGGTTGTATATGGTGGTGATCTGCCTGTTGTATTTTTTCTGCAGGTCCCCTTCCTCGAAGAGGTTGATGGTAAGCCCGGGCCGGTATACCTTTCCCTGCTCAAAGCCGACAAGACCTTTGAGGTGCTGGCTGTCTATCTCGAAATACTTAGCGCCGCCTGATTCCTCCATACGGAAAACGCCGGGGATAAGCTGGTCGCCGCCCGTATTCTTCTGGTTGGCGATCAGTCCTCCTCCGGTGACGATTACATTCTGCTTGCCGAATATGTCGCAGAATTTGGTCGATATCGTCAGGTCGGAAAGCGAAACGGCCCTGTTTATCACGTCGTCGCCCAGGGGCAGCTCTCCCGTGGTCCCTGTCATTATCAAATCAATGTCCTTTTTTTTCAGCAATGAGACAAAAGCATTCAAGAACAGCTCGCCGGAGGTTTTGCTGGACTGCAGGAAGGGGTAGCTTACGCCGATCATATTCACCTCGTCCAGCACGACCCGCTTAATGTTATTTTCTTCTTTTAAAACGCCGTACTGCAAATGATGGATCAGTTCCTCCGCCGTTATCGATTTTTTCTTGATGACCAGGCTGATGATGTATTCTCCGGAATTTTTGTCGTTGGACCACATTTTCATGTCCAGTATCTGTCTGCCTGAGCTGGGATCATAATTCATTTCCCGGGCATCATACTTTATTCCTTTTAAATCCTTGCATCTGTATTTGCCTCTCCACCATTCAGCCGGGTTTATGGCATGCTTTTCCTCCATGCTTATAATCAGGCCGTTCATTATCTCTTTTTTTACGACGGCGGTATTGCCTCCCGAAGCAGCCCTTCCATTTTTCGGATGCAGCTCCGCATGAAGCCCGTGAAGCAGAAAATCTCTTGCAATTGTCGATTTAAAGGTATTGCGCGGGCCGTTTATCATTAAGACACAGTTTCTCCTGAAGGATTCCGGTATTATATTGCCAAACTGCTCCTTCCATGATGCGAACATCTTGTAGCTGTACTTTTCTTCTTCTTTTATTGTTGATCCGTCTTCCCTTTTGTCGCAGGTCTTGCATTCCGCCGGAGCAACGATCTCATAGGCGTATTCATTGAGCTTGTAATGCAGGGAGGGATACACCCAGAAGGGCAGATAAGGCTGCGGTTCGGGTTTCTGTTCAGGCTGCGGCTGCGGTTTCTGTTCGGGCTGCGGCCCGGTCCCGGCGTTGACGTCTGTTTTATCGGCGCCGTTATTGTCCGTATAATTTACAATAAAATAGGGATGCTTGCCGAAGACCTGAGCCCTGTACCTGGACTTGGCAACCTCAAGGTAGCGCATCGCATACCCTTTGTCCTGATCGTTCTGGAGCGAAATGACGACATCGGCGGAAAAGTCGATATCATCGACCATCTGGTTGAAATCCCTGCCCGGACGGTCCCGGTTGCTTTCAAAAACGAAAATTCCCGTGACTTCGTATCTTTTGAAAAGATCGAAAAGCCTGAATATCTCCTCCCGCTCCAGCATGCTGTCGCTGAAGACATTAAGGCTGTCGATGCATATCATTTTAAGTTCCGGCACATCCAGGTATTTCCCATCTTTCTTATTCTCATTAATGTAATGGGCTGCTATAAGGTATTTTTCTATTTGCTTGTACCTCTCCCAGTATGTGCTTTTGTTATCCGGGCTGTTTATACTCTTCTGCGAGAGCATTGGAAGTAAAACCCTCGGGCCTGTCTTAACCTCTTTGCTATGGGCAAGATGGCTGTCGCAGATGTTTTTTACGTAATCGGGATCTTCATTTAACTTTTTCTTTATACAGTCGGAGGAAATTCTCAATACGCAGCCGTCCGGCTGGGTCAGGAGCTTTATCAGATAATCGGCGAGCTTTTCCGGAGAGGTGGTATCGTCCGCGCTTTGCAGGTGTACAAGCTTTCTCAGGCTGCACTCCTTATCGCTGTTTTCCCAGCGGAAGGTCCTCATTTTATTTATGATATGGTCTATCTGCTCCTCAAGCGAAAAATAGAGCGCAAAAAAACCTCCCCGGGCATCCTTTTCGTCCTCGTTACCGCAAACCGTCTGGTAGAGCATCTGCAGCGCAAGCGTCGACTTTCCCGTGCCCGGGCTTCCTTTAATAACAATATTGCCCGTTCCGGGATCGCCGGAGGTCGGAAGCAGCAGCCCCCCTTTTTCCTTGGCGTAATTTTTATCGAGCAGCAATTGGTCCAGATTGTTTCCAAGCTTGATTACCGTCTTCTGTCCCACGTAATCTTTATTTTCCATTCGGCTCACCTATTTTCTCTATAATTCCTTCGACCTCATGTTTATTCAGACATATACAGGATTTGTCGTTGTTGTCCACGATCCACTTCCAGCTTGTATCGCCAGCCAGGATACCGCTTTCGCCTTTCAACTCGGCAGCGGAGGATGTGATAATGCTGATCCTCCTCACCGCCATTTTGACCTTCTGTGTATCGGGCTCCCTCAGCATGGCGCCCAGGTTCTCATAGGTAAAGTTCGAAACTCCGAATACCTGCGTACTCAACTCCCACATCCTCAATGCAACCTCTTTCAGATAGCTTTTGTTGAAAACAGGCTCGAAGGTTTCCTCGCCGCGGCAGTTGTATAAATGCTCCTTGTGCTCCATAAGCCACGCGCTTATGGGTATCCCCAGGGATTCAAGGTCGGATTTTATAAGGGAAAGCGCGTCGTTGTTGGCGGATACGTTGCCGAGTATCACATCCTGGAGGATGTTCTGCGGCCAGATTCTATCCGCCGGGGGGTTTTTCTCATCCGGCATTTCAGCCCGCAAAACATCGTTTATTACTAAAATGTCAATCAAATCCGGCGCAGTGTATTTTTTATCGCCTTTTCTATAATTGAAAAAGCCGTCTATGAATTGATATTTTGAGAGGTCTGTATCCAGGCAGTAAACTATTTTGCCGAATAAGTGCCTCAATGCTTCAGGCAATGCGGTTTTCTGCCCGGCATCGGCACGCTTTTTGAATTCTCCGGCATTCGCTAAGAAAAAGTCTGTTATTTCCTGCCTGCTGCCTTCCAGAGCTATTTTTTTGCCCCTGTCGTTTTTATTGAAGCCGAAGACCTTCCTTTTACCTGGAAAATAACGCTCCAACACCGAGCATAAACGTACCCAGTCGCGATCTGTCTCCATGCCGTGGTTAAGTCTATATACGGCTTCTACTGCTTTTCCGTCGGGCAGCTTCTCATTCAAAGCGGTCCTGACGATATGCATTTTAAGATCTATGTATACCCCTGTTATAACCCTTCTGAAGGCCCCGACTATTTTTATTTCGCCCGCGCCCCTGAGGTACTCCGGCATAATCCTCGTATAGGTATTGTCCAGGTGGTCCACAAGCGTAAGGAGCGAGGCGAGCGCTCTTTGCCGTACCTCCCCGTAGGCGTCGATATAGATGCTGGTCAGCCTGTTCCTCAAAAGCCTTCTTTGAGCTTCATCTCTTACTTTGTCTATATCGTGATATTCGCATATTCTTCCTATACTCAGAGCAAGCTCATAAGAAGGGATGCCCAAAGGCGCCCATACCCTGTTATTTTTATTATACTTGTTGTCGCCCTTGCTTTCTCTTTCAGGAAACGCCGTGCTGCCGCAAATAATAAGGCTGCTTTCGCTGGCATGGGTATCCGGCTTGCCGTCCTTCTTGTTTATTTTTCCGATATCGTGAAAGAGAATGGCTGCCAGAATAATGTACATTTCCACCGCTGAGACGAAAAATTCCCTCTTGCTGCCCTCTTCATAGGCGGTAACAATGATATCGAGGTACATCTCAAGATTGCGTATATGCGGAAAGGAATTGTAGGAGTCCTGCTGCACCGACAGCGCGGGCAGCCACTCGTTCCAGGCGATTTCATGGCTTCGCACCAGCGATTCGTAAAGCTTGTAATCAAGCTCCTTTAATCTGTCCCTCACTCTTTTCATCCTGACACCTTTATCCATATTTCTTATATAATGCAATTATTTGAATAGTATAAAATATAATGAAACTTGTCAATATTCTTTGGTAATTTGTTTATAGAAAAGGAAACATAACAGGCCGCATAAGGACCATAACCTTATGCGGCCTGCCGTTTGGAGCATTCCGGCTTGCGGAACACTCCCGGGAAATTCAGCTCATATCAGATAAGCAATGCCTTTTTCAAAAGCCTTTTGACGACGGACGCGCTCTCGGCCCTTGTGATGTTTTCCCTGGGCGTGAGCAGGCCGTTGTAGCCGCTCACCAGCTCATTCCGCAGGCAGGCCGCCACCGCTTCCTTTGCCCATGAGGACACATCACTGCCGTCCCCATACTTCTCAAGCAGCTTCCCTGCCTCTTCCCCGGAGGCATTCGCATTAAGCCCGGCAAGACGCATGGCCCTGGTCAGTATAACCATCGCCTCCTCGCGGGTTATCCTTGCTTCCGGCCTGAACATATTCTTTCCATAGCCTGCTATCAGCCCGTTCTCATAGGCTATGCTTACGGCGTCATAATACCAGTCGGCTTTATCAACGTCACTGAAAGCGGCTTTGCCTTCTCCCGGTCTGAAAAGACCCAAAGCCTTCACAATGACCACCGCAAACTCCGCGCGGGTGATGTCCCTGTCGGGCGCAAAGCTGTCTTTATCCACGCCTCCAACAATAAGCCTCGAGGCCATATCGTCCACATCGTCCCTGGC
>JAEZJL010000282.1 GCA_023415815.1 Bacillota bacterium
ATCGAAAACAATGCATCGCTCATTTTTTTCATATGCACCGCACCTTCGCCAGCGATTCTTATTTCTATTTTAGATGATTTTATTGCAGAAATAAATGCTCGGCGGCAAAAGGTCAAAATTACCACACAAAAGCCAATATATCTACAAAAGACGGGTAAAAACCGTGCGAAGGCTTATCAATACCTTTTTAAAGCAATATTTCACTAAAACAGGCAGCGATACTCTATATATTTCTCGTGAAACAGGCCCTATAATTTGTTTATAGCGCTATAGGAAATCCAAATAAATTTGAGGAGGACTTTGGATGAAGGCATCACATTTGAAAGCTGTTATTTCTTTGACTGCGGCTGTCGCAATGCTTCTGTCTCTGGCGGCATGCGGCGGAGCAGCGCAGACGGCCCCGGCTGCTTCAAACGAAACAAAAGCGGCGGCTGCGGCTTCGGAAAATACGGCGGCAGAAGTAAACAAGGAACCGGTTAAAATAAAATATCCTACATACAGGGTAGGTACTCAGGTATCCGCAGCTTCGGAAAAAAAGATACTTGCCGATTTTAAGGAAAAATTCGGCTCCGAGGTGGAGGTGGAGGTTGAAGAGCTCCCAAGCGATCAGACCTATGTCGACAAGGTCAAAATACTGGCGTCCTCAGGCGACCTTCCGGACATTGTCGAGGGGAAGGACGGGATCATCGATCTTCTGATCAAAGGGAACCTGGCCACGCCGCTTAATGAGTATCTTGACGCGGATTCACAGTGGAAATCGGACCTCGGACCCGACGCAATCGCGGCGAATTCAAGGGATGGGAAGGTCTGGTCGGCTTCCAACGGCTCACAGCCGGCCGGCTACTTTTACAATACGGAGCTGTTTGATAAGGCGGGCATAAAGCCTGCGGAAACCTGGGACGAATTTCTTTCAAATTGTGATAAGCTAAAGGCCGCCGGAGTGACGCCCATCGCTATGAATACCGGGGAAAACGCCTGGCATACGAATCTGTTCCTTGCGGCAATCGTCGGGACAAGCGGCGACAGCGGAAACCAATTTATGAATACGATGTTCCCTAAAAGCTTTGAAAGTCCTGAGATGATCGACGCTCTGAAAAAGGTCACGCTCATGCTTCAGAACTATACCACCAAAGACGCCATAGGTTTGCCGTATGCCAATGCCCAGAACTATTTTCTTCAGGAGAAGGCCGCGATCATAGCAAACGGCCCGTGGATGATTTCCAGCTTTGTGGACAAGACCAAAGTGAAGGACGGCTTCGATAAAAAAATAAGCGTCGCAATGTACCCTGGAATGGGGATGTTCCAGGCATACGAAGTCGGATACATGCTCTGTTCAAAAACACCTGAGAAAAAAGCCGCCGCAGTCAAGTTCCTGAAGTATTTGACAGGCGCGGAGGCGCAAAACGCCAGGCTGGAGCTGAGCTTTATAGCTCCGCTGTCGGAGAATGCGAAGCCGGGTGAAGAATTCAGCAAAAATAATCCGCTGTTCATGCAGCTGATTGATCTGAGCGCGAAGGCGAAGTACAAGTTTAAATTCTTTGACACCATCGACTATGCAAACGTGACCGACGCGTGGAAAACCATCTATCCCGAGCTCTTCTTCAACAAGGCGACAGCTGAAGAGATAGCCAAGGAAATCAGCGATACAGCCGCCAAGAATAAATAACACGATCGGTTTGATCTTATTATCAGAGATTCTCCTTATAATTTTACCAGTCATTATAAGGAGAATCTTTCTGTAAAGGAGACAAGTAGCACATGACCACTAAAAGATTAAATATAGTACTGTTTATAGTACCAACGCTGCTGCTGTTTTTGATAGTTTATGGCGCTGCGCTCGCAATCCTTTTCTTTTCGTCGCTCACTGAATGGAACATCGGGCTGAAGCCCGTATTTATCGGGCTGCAGAACTATATCGGCATCTTCACCGACGATAAGGTTTTCAGGACGAGCCTCATAAACACGCTGATATGGATCCTGCTTCAATCGACGATCCATGTGGCGATCGGAATAACTCTCGCGCTGATTTTAAACAAAAAGGAGTTTTACTGGAAGTTCACCAGAACGGTCTTCATGATACCCAACATCATTTCGGGGGCTGCCATCGGCATGCTGTTTGTATGCATTTTAAGCCCTGAAGTCGGAGCTGTAAATAATTTGATCAGGCTTATTGGATTTAAGGATTTTTCTACAAATTGGTTTATGGACTATTCCACTGCGTTCTTTTCCGTGACGATGACCTGGCTCCCCTATGCCGCGGTTACCACTATTCTGGTCCTGGCCGAGATTGCCGCGATTCCGGCCAGTATATTCGAGGCTGCCAAAATCGACGGCTCGAGTGATTTTCATATAAACCTGTACGTCGTCCTTCCGATGCTGAAAAACATCATAGGAACCTGTGTCATCATATGTGCCACAAGCATGGTGCAAAAGCTGGACATCATTGCCGTGACAACGGGCGGAGGCCCCGGCAGCACCACCATGAATCTTCCTATGTACATATATAGGACCGCACTGATCGATAACAACTTCGGATACGCAAACGCCGTGGGCTTTTTCCTGGTGCTGCTGGGAATCGTCGTCGTTCTTACGATTCAAAGATTATTCAGAATGGGAGAATCCAATTACTGATTGTGAGGTGATTTGCTTGAAAATAAGGAATATTGCATTGTCAATGCTAAAATATCTGTTTGTACTTTTGATTATCCTGTTATCCATAGGGCCGTTCTCCTGGGTGCTGCTGTCGTCGTTCAAGTCGAATTCCGAGATACTGACGAATTCATTGGGACTGCCGGGCAGCCTGAAATTCTCAAATTACATAAGCGCCTTCCAGATAGCTCCAATGGCCCAATTCTATGTGAACAGCATTATCGTCTCCGTTTTCGGCACCTTGATCAATATCATCATTTTAAGCGCCTCGGCTTATGTGATGGCAAGATATAAATTCAGAAGCAAAAAGCTGCTCATGGCCGTGTTTTCCTTTTCGCTGCTCATACCGAGCGCGGCCCTGCTTCAGCCCCTGTACCTTACGATAAAAAGCCTGGGGCTGTATGACACGCTTTATGGCTTGATTCTTGTCGATACGGGCTTCGGGCTGCCGTTTTCGCTCTACATCATGTACAGCTATTTCCTGACAATTCCCAAGGAGCTGGAAGAATCGGGCTATATGGACGGAGCCGGATTTTTGAAGACCTTCGTCAAGATCATCCTGCCGGTGTCGAAGCCGGGGATCAGTACTGCGGCGGTGCTGCAGTTCCTGGGGTGCTGGAACGAATTCCAGTTTGCCTTTACCCTGACCACGGGCAATAAAAGCAGGACGCTTCCGCTGGCCCTTTACTACTTTAAGTCGGCCTTCGCGACCGATTACGGGATCATGTACGCGGCAACGGTTATAGTCATCATACCCAGCATCATTATATATGTCCTCCTCCAGGAACAGGTCGTATCCGGGCTGGCGGCAGGAGCGGTAAAGTCCTAGGGAAAGCATAGAATACTAAAAGAGGTGGACTTATATGAAAAGCCTGGCGGTTGACCGCGGGGGCAGGTTGTATGTAACGGAAATCGCAATACCGGAATGCGGAGACGACAAGGCGCTTGTCAAAATGGCGGCGTGCGGTGTCTGCAACGGGACGGATATGAAGCTGATTCACGGAAGCTTCAAGGGCTTCGACTCATACCCCGCTTTGCTCGGGCATGAGGGCGTGGGGCTGGTGGTGGAAAAGGGGAAGAGGGTCAAAAGCTTTGAGATCGGCGATATGGTACTGCTCCCATTTCTTGAAGGGAAATCCGGCGAATATTACCCGGGCTGGGGAGGGTATTCGGAATACGCTCTGATCGGAGATTGGAGGGCGATGGCCGAAAATGCGGGGGGATCCGGAGCCGCCCGGATTCCGGAGGAATACTATGCGCAGCAGGTCGTACCGAAGGAAATCGATCCGGTCAGTGCGGCGATGATCGTCACCTTCAGGGAAGTATTGAGCGCTATGAAAAGGTTCGGCATGGAGGCAAACAAGAGCATCGCGGTTTTTGGCGCAGGCCCGGTAGGGCTTTGCTTCACAAGGTTTGCCAGGCTTCTGGGGATGGGGCCGGTCATAGCGGTTGATATTATTGATGAAAAAATTTCAGAAGCGGCCGCGATGGGAGCCGACTATGTTTTTAACAGCACGAAAGCCGACGTCAGGGAAGAGGTCCGGAAGATATGCAGGGAGGGTGTGGATTTTGCCGTAGACGCGGTGGGGGTCAACGATTTGATCAACCGGGCCATGGAAATCGTAAAATATAACGGGAAAATATGCTGTTACGGGATTTCTCCGAAGCTCAGCATGGAGCTGGACTGGAGCAAGGCGCCGTACAACTGGACACTGCAGTTTGTCCAGTGGCCCTCGAAGCTCGAAGAATCCGAGGCGCACAGGCAGATCATCAGCTGGATCGGGCTGGGCGTTCTGGAACCGGGGGCTTTCATATCGGATGTCCTTCCGTTTGAAAAAATTCTGGATGCGTTTAAAATGATAGAAGAAAGAAAAGCCAGGAAGAAAATCGTCATCAGGTATTGACCCTGAAGAACAATACGATAGGAGCGGGAGATATGGCGAGTGTAACATGCTGGTCCGTTGCTATGGCTGAAACAATCATGAAAAGGTACCCGGACCCGGATAAGTTCCCATACAGATCATGGTCCTATTCACAGGGGTTTATGCTGTGGGGGATGGCCAGGCTGTGGGAATCAACGGGGGACGAGAGATACAGCGACTACATCATGAGGTATGCTGAGAAGCATGTCGGCCGGGATGGAAGCATAAGCGGTTTTACGGGCGAAAGCATGGACGACATGATGCCGGGTTTAATCATTCTCTGGGCATATCAGCAGACAAAACAGGACAGATTCAAAAAAGCCTGCGAAAAAATCAGAAGGCAGTTCGATACGTACCCGCGCACGTCCGACGGCGCCTTTTGGCATGGGAAAGACCTCCCGTTTGAATTCTGGGTGGACGGAGTGTTTATGGGCCAGATATTCCTAGCAAGATACGGGAGCGTGATCGGAGACGCGGCTTATTGCTTCAATGAGGCCGTCAGGCAGCTTGAGCTTATCTATCGCCATTGCAGGAAGGTTGATACAGGGCTTTTATATCATGCCTGGAGCGAGGATAAAAGGGCCGCGTGGAGCGACCGGAGGACGGGATGCTCTCCCGAGGTCTGGAGCGAGGGGCTGGGATGGTATTCCATGATTCTGGCGGAGGTATTGGAGCTGCTGCCGGCGGAGCATGAAGGAAGATACCGGATCGCCGGGCAACTGGTCAGCCTGCTTCGGGAGCTCAAGAGCTTGCAGGATGAGAATACCGGGTTATGGTACCAGGTGGTCGACAAAGGCGGCCGGGCCGGTAACTGGCAGGATACGTCCGGGAGCGCCATGTTTGTGTATGCAATCCAAAAAGCGATCGAGCTTGGTTTTGCAAGCCGGGATGAATTTGGTACGGTCGTAGAAAACGGCTACAAAGGGATCGTTTCAAAAGCCGTGATAAACAATGCGGGACTGATTGATATCGTCGATGCCTGCGACGGGCTTTGCGTGCAGGACAGTTATATGAAATACGTCAATTATGAAAAAGCCGTTAACGCAAAGGAGGCGGTCGCCGCTTTTCTTTGGGCGACGGCGATCGTTGAAAAGCCGGGTAAACGGCTTATCGGATGAATTTCCATAAGGCGGGGAAGGGAAGAAATTAAAAAGAAAAGGCGGTATTTGATATGCAAACACCGGAATTATTCGCACTTTTGCCGGAGGAATACGCCGCAACGCCGGATGGCATGGCAATTTATAAGGACGGGGATCTGGTCCTGGCCTGTCCCAACTATGCGGATACGTCAAAGCAGGGCTGCCTGTTAAAAATTGATAAAAACAGAACTATAAAAAAATGGATGGATGTGCCGGTCCATCACGGAACGGGTATCGCGTGCCCCATGGGCATCGCTTTCGGACCCGACTGGGATATTTACATCTGCGACAATCAGGGCTGGTCCGGCGCCCCTGAGCTTCAGTTCAAAGGGAGGGTACTGAGGCTGAGGATCAGGGAGGACAGGCTGGCCGGGACAACGGTGGTCGCAGAGGGGATGGAGCATCCGAACGGCATCCGGATCCGGGGTAAATATATGTACGTGACACAGAGCGTGCTTTCGAGGGTAAAGGACCCGTCGGGACGGATGGTCAGCTGCGTTTACAAATTCCATCTGGACGACGAGGACATAAAGGTAACAAACACGCTGGAGGATAAAAACATCCTTGCCACCTTCGTCACGCAAAATGAGGACTGCCAGTACGGGGCCGACGGCATAGCCTTCGACGGGGGAGGAAACCTGTATGTCGGAAATTTCGGAGACGGGGCGGTTCATAAAATAACCTTTACCGAGGACGGAGCGGTAAAGAGCAGCACGGTCTGGGCGAAGGACCCCGCACAGCTGCAAACGACGGACGGCATGATATTTAACGACAGGGGAGAATTGTTCATTGCCGATTTCTCGGCGAACGCCGTAGCAAAGGTCTACCCGGACGGAAGGGTGGAACGGATCGCCCAGAGCCCTGATTCAGACGGTTTTAACGGCGAGCTTGATCAGCCCGGCGAACCGGTCATATGGGAGAATAAGCTGATATTGTCCTGCTTTGATCTGGTTACGGGGCCGGATAAGGTCAACACAAAGCACGAGCTTCCGGCCACTCTTTCACAGCTCGAGCCAGTCTGAGGCGGAGGTCGGTGAGGAAACCAGCGCCCGATAAAAAAGAGCATTGTACGACAAGCAGACAGGCCCGGTTTGTGCTATCCTATATACAGGTATAAGGGAGGAACGGATATGCATATATGGGAGAAAGAGAAGCCCGGGTTTACTAAAACATGGGACAAGACGGACGGGACGGCGAAACCTTCGCCCGAAACCGTCGGCGCATACGTGGACAGCCCTTTGTGGGAACAGCTGCACGCATATATGGAGGAACAGTATGAGATAAAGCCTGTTCTGGAATACAGCGGCTGCTCCATGCAGCGCGGATGGAACATGAAGTATAAAAAGGCGGGCCGTACCCTGTGCACTTTGTATCCTATGGAAGGGTGCTATATCGCGCTGATTGTCATCGGTGAGCGGGAACGCGCGGAGGCCGAACTGGCGCTCCCTTCGTTTACGGAGTACCTTCAGGAGCTGTACCGCGAAACAAAAACCGGCATGGGGCAGAAGTGGCTTATGATCCATGTGACGGACAGCAAGGTTTTAGAGGACGTAAAGAAATGCATCGCCATCCGCAGGGGGATAAAAAAGAGACAGGCAGGAGATTAACAAAGATGCCGATTATTTCAAAAATAAATTTGATTGAACAGCCGGAACAGCATATGCTATCAATCCGAACCACCATCAATTTCAAAGATTACCCGCAGGCTGCCCTACGGGCCTACGGCCAAATCATGGAGCACGCGGCGCAAAGCAGGCTGCTGCTCTCCGGAAGTCCTTTTGTTTGCTATCACAACGGCGATCTCGAAAAACTCGATGTGGAAATGGGTTTTCCCGTTGCCAAACCGGCAGCCGGAAAAGAAGATATTCTGGGATATACCGTCAACGTACGGAAAGCTGTGTCGGGTATTTTTTTGGGCGCCTATGAGGATTCGGACCCGCTTATGACGGAGATCTTCCGGTGGATATCCGAGCACGGCTGCGAACAACTGGGGATGATTTACCACTATTACCTGAATGATGCGGACCGCCCCTCAAGCGAACTGCTCACACAGATTGTTGTGCCGGTAAAGTAATTTCACATTGTCATGTAAATTCGGACAGCCTGCGTAAAAATGGAATTAAGCGCCGAAAAACGAGTTGGGCGACTTATGAACTCTCCTGCCGGGTTTTACTTTTATGCGGACCTTTGCGGCTACAGCACGATTTTTACCTGCTCATCCAGGCGGATTTCATCCGGAGCAACGCGGCAGTCAAACGCCAGCAGGCTCACTCCGGCTTTCCGGGCGGCCTCCATCGCTTCCCCGAACGCAGGATGAGTCCGGCGGTTCGGCGTGAGATACCGGATATCCTTCATCTGAACTACAAAAATAAGAAAGGCAAAATAGCCTTCCTCCGCGGCGCGGCACAACCCGTGGATATGCTTCACGCCACGCTCGGTCGGCGCGTCGGGAAAAAGAGCGACCCCTTCTTCTTCCAGCGTTACGCCCTTAATTTCGACAAAAGCTTTTTGCATACGGCTTTCCATGTAAAAATCGAACCTCGACTCGTTATAACGTGCTTCCGGCTTCAGGAGCGTGCAGGGTCCGTCAAAGCCGGGAAGCTCGATATATCCTTCCTCCATCGCCTCGCGGAAGGCCTTGTTCGGGGCGAGCGAGTCCATATTGATCGTCCGGCCGGATTTTTCAACGCTGACGAGGGTATGTTGGGTTTTGCGGCCGAGCCGGAGATTTTCCTCCAGGTACACGGTGCAGCCCGGTACGAGCAGCTCGCGGCACCGCCCCGTATTCCTCACATGCGCCGCCGTTTTTTTGCCTTCCAGCTCGCATTCGGCAACAAACCGGTTCGGCCTGAGCCTGAACACAGCTTTCTTTACATTATCGTATCTCATAATACCCAATCCTTTGCCGTCTTCCGGTAAAGCTTCAGTAGACTTGCTGCCCTTCGAGCCGCTTCCTCCCGGACTGTTTCCGGTTACAAAAACTCCGCATTTGAAAATAATTTTGAACTAAGGATGCTCCATTGTCAAGCTTTGCAGCTTACAGTCCGCTCATGATCTACGCCGTGAACTTATCGGGAAATTGCTTAACTATGCCATAGGCCATCACATCCGCCATTTTCAGGGCCTGTTTCTCGATTTCATCGAATGTCGAAATCCCTTCGGAATAGTTCCCGGTCAATAGGTTAACAGCTTCGGTTTTGGTCAGTGCAAGGTGTTCATGCAGCATTGCTTTCCAATCGTCCTGGGACCAGTATGGATTGATGCTGCCAAGAAAAGCCGCTATTTCATCCGCATTGGCATACCATCTTCTCTCCGCATCCGCCGCTGCACCGCTATTACCTGCTTTGGCCGCTTTTACAAGCTCTGCCGCAATCACCAGATGGTTTGTAAACAAATCAGCAAACGTGGATGCGATTTCATCCCCGTAAAAAAGCTTCAGTGCGGCTTCAAAATCCTTAGGGTTCCGAAGCAGGCGATTGGTAACCTGATCCACATCAGGCAAGCCGAAAACGATGCTGAGGATGGTCAACCTTGTCCATACGACATGCTGCTCCCAGAGCATCCGCAGGTGGTTTTTCAAATCAGCCTCCGCTTTGCTGATCCCCATAGCTGAAGGGTTTGCGGGATAATATCCGTATTCGGGGCGGATACAAATCACCTGTCCTATATAGAGATTGTTCATATCAAGTCCCGGATTGACAGCGGCTATCGCATGAACCGTAGTATTATACCGCCGGGCTATTATCCACAACGTATCGCCCGGAAGAATTGTATACAGGAATGATCCCATCGGGCATGGAGGCATATAGAACACTTCCCTTATTCATTGATTTAATATAATATGATTATGTAAACAAAAGTGCAGCTTGTACACTTTCAGGGGAAAAGCGCCGATTGAATGATATTAGGACTCTATTAACCGGCAGGATATTGATAACTTTCTTAAATATGTTACTATAAAAATAGAATTTACTGCCATTGTAATAGCAATCCGGGGAAAAGTGGGATGAGTTTATGGGGAATGAAGTATTCTTGTGTTGTGCTCCCGAGGACAGTATCTATGCCGACGCGGTATGCCACCATCTGGAGAGCGGCAATATAAAATGCTGGTATGCTTTCAGGGATATGCCGCTGAATGCCGAGCCCGCGGAGCTGATACCAAAAGTTATCGCTGGCAGTAAGGTTTTGGTTTATATTTTGTCGGACCATTCCTGCGATTCCCATGATATCCTGAGCCAGATCAACGCAGCCGTCGGCAGCCGTATCGATATCATCACCCTGCGGATCTCGGATGTCAGCGTATCACACAAGCTGCGGTATTATATCGCGGGCAGCCATTGGCTGGACGCCTTTACCCTTCCGATGGACGACAAATTAAACCAGCTGCAGGCCTGGGTAGAGGAATGCATCCGGCACGAAAAAAAATTCCGCAGGCTTCACAGATTTCCCCGCAATGTCAGGAAAGCCATGAAGGTTTTATTGGCCGTCGCCGTTATTTCAGGGCTCATATTATCCTTGCTGGCGGTAGGCCGGACTTTGAATAAAAAAACGATGTTTCAAAATGTTTTTACAGAGAACGCTTATCTTGAGAATATTTTTGTATCGGCGGATGCCACGCTGTGTGCGGTACCGGATGAGGGCGGAAATATCCATATTACCGATATAGCGACAGGGAAAGAGGCTCGGGTAATAGAGACCGGTTTGGCCGGTGAAAAAATGAATGTCATCTTCTGCAAGGACAAAAAAACGCTCATAGTGCTCAGCCATGCCGGCGGGGCAATCTATGATCTGACAACAGGGCGCCGGGAGCCGCGGCTGATATTTGACTCGCTGGAGCTCAAGGATACCCTCGGGGTTGGAAACTGCGACGCGTACATTGACTTTTTTACCGGGGGCAAAGAATTATTGTTAACAAACCGCATTATCAGGTATGATTATCAAAAGGATAAAATCCTGATGCAGCGGGATTTAAGGGGTTATATCGAAGGCTATTCAAAGGATGACCAATATATCATAATGAGGGATGATACGGGCGAGGCGTTTTTAATCAACAACCTGGATTTCAGCAAGCCGGTCGTCAGCGGTCCCGAGGCTTACCGGAGCTGCGTACGGAATTCCAGTCCGTATTTGTGGAGCTTCAGCCCGGACGGAGGCTATTTCTATAAGCTCAGGTTTCAAGCCACCATGAATCTCTCCATTATAAGCTGCAGTGACGCGCGAGAGGTTTATACCTCGAATTTTGATTTAATAAAACGTATTTTTTTCTATGATGAGAATAAGATCCTTGTGTTTTCCAACAGCGCTGTGAGTGTGATAGATTTTCTCTCAAGGGAGAAAACGAATGTATTTAATCAAACGATTCTCGATAAATATAAGGAATTAAACGATAAACTGATTATAGACTTAGCCCTGCACAGGGAATCGGGCTGTTTATTTGCCCTGCTGCAGGATAAGGCAACAAAAAGGACGAAGCTGTATATTATTGACATAGAGAACAACAGGCTCCTTCAGGAATGCGAGGCGCCGGGGGAACCGGAAAATCTCTACCTTCCGCCCTTTGAGGACAAGGTGCTCATTGTTTATTCTTCCGACGGAAGGATCAGCATGGATTATACGGTTTACAGCAAAACGGACAATAAAAAGCAGTTTTCTTA
>JAEZJL010000285.1 GCA_023415815.1 Bacillota bacterium
TAGTAATATCACACCTTTTGTTTTGCTTTATAACATTCCGTCATCTATATGTTATAAGAAACCAAAAGAAGTATGAATAGAGACGATTGCTCTAATGTGCACTTACTTGCCGTGTTGTAACGGCAAAAAAATGCAACAAGATATTACAACATGTTTTTTACATATCCCTGAATTCGGTGGGCGTCACCCCGACGTACTTTTTGAAAAGCCTCGAAAAATAGTGGGCGTCCGGGATGCCTACGCTCTCGGCTACCTCATAGGTTTTATACTTGATATCCTTAAGCAGCTCCTTGGCCTTTTCGATCCTGATTTCATTGAGGCAGTCGATAAAATTCTTGCCCAGCTCCCTCTTGAACATCCTGCTGATGTAGTAGGTGCTCACATAGGAATACTCGGCGATCTCGTTCAGGGTTACCTGCTCGTTGTAGTGGTCCTGGAGGTATTCCATGGCCTTCCGCAAAATCAGCTTTATGCTTTTGTTATTATAGCTGTTGATTTTTATTGTCACGCTCAGGGCGGCCTCCTCAAGCGCGGAATTCAGCTCCGCGATGGTGCCGCATTTGTCAATCAGGCCGTGCAGGCCGCCTAGCTGCCTGTTTCCGGGCTTATTGCCGCTTTCCGCGGAGATAACGGACAATCGGATGTTATTTATCAGCGATATGGTGTTGTAATAGAAATTTTTGATGTAGTCAAAGCCGCCGGGCTCCGTAGCCCTCGCATAGCTGAATATATCCTCGAGTATCTGCTTCACCGAAGTCTCGTTGCCTGATTTGACCCCCTCGATCAGGGTCTTTTGCAGCCTGTCGAGCATGGAATGGTCGTCGTATTTGAAAAAGGTGCTGTCTATATCGTTATGGAATATGATTGTGTTATTCCCCAGGTAGAACTTGTGCTCCAGAGCTTCGCGGCATTCCTTCAGCTTTTGCGGCAGCTGCATCGGGCCATGGCCCTCAGAGCTCACGGCGACGGTGACCGTAAAGCCAAAGCAGTTCCTGACTATATCCTGCAGATAGGAGCATCTTTTGTCAATGACCTCCGGAAGTATGTCTTTCCCGTTCTCGGGCGTGATTATAAACATGATGCCCATATCGTCCAGCGGTATTCCGGTAACACCGAAGCCGTCCGAAAAGACCTCCTCAAAGCTGTTTATTATACCGAACTGGTAAAGATGCCTGTCATACTGACTGACCTCCCTGTTATCAGCTTCGTCCGTGTCATTCTGTACGACCAGCAGCATGAACTTGTTTATGCTGATCCCGAAAAGCTCCATCTTGGCAAGGATTTCGGCCTCATTTCCGTTGATTTCGTATACCATGTCGTATAAGAGCTTCTCCCGCAGGACCGGAAGATTCTGCTGAAACATCACCTTCAGCTTCTCGAATTCCTCGCTGCGCTCCCTTTCGAACCTCAGCTCCTTCACGGTCCTGGATATTATCGCCGTCAGCTCCTCCAGCTTCGTAGGCTTCAGGATGAAATCTGAAGCGCCCAGCTTCAGCGCCTCGTGCACATAGTCGAAGTCCCGGTAGCCCGTAAGTATGATTATCTTGCTCTGGGGGACAATCTCTTTGATATCGCGGAGCATGGTCAGTCCATCCACGCCGGGCATCCGGATATCGGTGATGATGATGTCGGGTAGATGCTTTTTTATGAGCTCGGCGCCGTCAAGGCCGTCGGACGCCTCGGCGCAGACGTCGCAGTCAAATCTTTTCCAGTTGACGATATTTCTCAGGCCCTTGCGTATGATCGGCTCGTCGTCAATTATCATTACCTTGAACATAAAACCCCTCCGCAGCTCTGGATTCCTTTGCCGGTATGGTGACCACCGCCCTGGTGTACTGCCCGGGCTCGCTTTTTATCAGCAAGCCGTAGTTTTCCCCGTAAAACAGCTTAATCCTCCTGTTTACATTTTCAATCCCCACGCTTTTGTTTCTCCTGCCGGCCAGCTTTTTAAAATAAGAGTCGTTGTCGAGCGACAGCCTTTCGTTCAGGCACTCCAGCTCTTCCCTGTCCATGCCCGCGCCGTTGTCGATCACCTCGATTATGACATTGCCACCTGACTTATATGCGTTAAGCTTTATTATTCCCTTGCCCCGGCTCTTTTCAATACCGTGGAAGACGGCGTTTTCTATCAGCGGCTGTATCAGAAGCCTGGGTATTTTTATGTCAAGCACTCCGTTCTGCACGTTTTTCTCCAGCTCTATCCTGTCCTCAAACCTTCTTTTTAAAAGAGAAATGTATTTGTCGGCATACGAGAATTCCTCTTCAATGCTGATCAGCCTGTCGTCTCTGCCTATGCCGGCTTCCATCAGGTCTGATAGGTCGGAGACCGTGCTGCTGATCTCCGGCACATTGTTGAGCTGCGCCAGCCAGTTTATGGATTCCAGCGTATTAAAAAGGAAGTGGGGATTTATCCGGGACTGCAGCGCCTTCAGCTCCGCCTCCCTGCGGGTGAGCTGCTCCCTGTACACCCAGTTTACAAGGTGGTGTATCTCGCCCGACATCTCATTGAAGGTCTTATTCAGGAAGCCCAGCTCATCCTCCCTGTCATCCTTAACCGAAACGCCGCTCTCTCCCTTCTGGACCTTTTTCATGCCCTTTACCAGATTGTTTATCGGCTTTACGAAATCCACCGCTATAAAGGCGCTGATGAGCGACAGCAGCACCACCGACACAAAGCACAGCAGTATGATATTCCGCCTCAGCACGTATGCATCCCTGTAAAGCTCGTCTAGCGTGATATAGGCGACCACCTTCCAGTCCGGGTCTTTCATTGAATTATATGAAACAAAGTTTCCGGTCTCCTTATCCTCCCTCTCGCCCTTTTCACCGATCATTCCGGCGGTGAGCTCGTCCGAGAACAGGTAGGTGTCGTTGATATTCCTGCATGCGATAAGCTCATTGTCCCCGGTCAGTATCGCGATATTGTCCAGATTACCCGTCAGGCCCTGATATATTGTATCAAGGAACTCTTTCTTTACCTGCACGAGCATGAGTCCGATTTCCTTGTAGCTGTCGATATCGTTGATTATCCTGCATATAAATACGTCCCTTACTTTCCTGTCCTCGGATACGACGTACCATATGGGCATGCCATCCCTTAGCCTGGCTTTTTCGCGGATGTCGTCGTATGGAAGGCTGCTCCAGTCGCTGACATAGCTGCTGTTGTCGTCCGCGTAGCAGGAGGTGCCGTTATTCCCGATGATGGAAATGGCCCTTATTTCCGTCCTGGACAGTATGACCATCTTCAGATGGCTGTTGACTACGTTTGCGTCTTCAAACCTGTTGATCTGGTTTGTGATTTTGTTTTTCAGAATATCGTATATTTTTTCTTCATAGAGCAGGTCCTGGGAGATGATGGTCAGGTTCTTGACATAATCGCCAAGCCTCATCTGGATCATGTTGAGGATGTCCCTTGAGTAGGCTGCGGATTTATCCTTTATTATACCCTCGGAATTCGTATAGCTCAAATAGCCCACAAGAATCAAGGGGATCAGGATCTGCACGTATAACACAAGCACCAGCTTGCTCCTTATCGGCAGGTTCCTGTAAAACCTGAGAAGCCTGTGCGGAGAAAGCTTCATTAAAACAACCTCCTGCTTTATTGAGGTATGATATCGTTTCTTACCGCGTCATCCCATATTTCCTGCGCGCTGACCTCCCCCTCGAGGTAATAGAGAAAACGTCCCGCTATGTCCGTTTCCCAGGAGCTCCTGTCTACGAAGCTGTCGGGAGGTCCTATCAGCAGTCTGGCATTGGACAGCATTTTCAGCCCTTTTTCAGTCATCCTTCGATATCCCGTGTTGTACCTGCTTATATCTACGGTGCTTATCATGCCCGTCTCGTTGGCGAAAACCAGTACGGTCTCCTCGGATGTGAGCGTTTTGAGCAGCCGAAGCGAGGCGTTCAGCTTGTCCGGATCGGCAGCCGCGGCGCTCCCAAGATGGAAGGACCCTCCGCCAAGGCCGTATATCAGCGTATTCTCAGGAGATTTGCCGTCCAGTATGAAGGGCATGGGCATGATGTCCACGGTATTGTTGTCGGCTGTAAAGTCTCCTATGAACCACGAGCCCTGCACGATCATCGCAGCTTTTTTATCCTTGAAAAGAGTATTGCGCTCGTTATTTGAAATGGTGAAGCAGTCCTTGGGAAACGCGCCCCTGTCGTACAATTCCTTGATATATTTCATTGCTTCGACGTAGCAGGCCTTGACCCTGCCGTTTTCAAACGGGTTTTCGGCATCCTCCTTGCCCCCCAGCATAGCTATCACGTTCTGGTAAAGGAAGGTACCCTCCGCAAGGGAATTGTAAGCGATGGGTATTATGTTGTGTTTTTTGAACAGCTCCACCGCGTTGATCAGTTCTTCGTAGTTCTGCGGAATCTTTACATTGTATTTTTCAAAAAGATCCGTGTTGACGAAGAGGCACTCGAAAATCACCTCTACCGGCAGTCCGTATATTTTATCCTCGTAGGTCGTATAAGCCCACATGTCCCGGCTGAAGCTGTCTTTCCACGCCGGATCGCCGTCGAGGATACCCGTCAGGTCGGCCACCTTTCCTGCTTTTATGAGCGCATTGATGTCCGAGCCCGGCCAGAGGCCGAATACATCGGGGTTATTGCCCGACGCAAAATCAGTCTTGATTTTGGGCAGGAAATCCTCGCCGAACAGCGATTCGTTCTGTACGACGATATCGGGGTTGTCAGCGACAAACTTGTTGAGAATGGTTTTGAGCGTCTCGGCCTTGCTGTCCACGCCGCCCCAGCTGCTGATGAAACGAAGGACGGTAGGAGGCCTGTCCCCGGCGGATTTCTCCGTCGAGGCAGGGGCCTCGGGCCCGCCAGCGCATGAATTCAAAAAGAGGGCTATCATCGCGGCTATAAGGAACAAAAGATATACGCGTTTTTTACACACTTGCACAGCCCCTTTGCAATATATACGGAACTTCGCAGAACTGTCCCGCCACAAGTATTAAAGGCGACAGTTCTCAGCACAGAACTTTGTAGAACTGTCACCACACATTATATCTCGTTTGGCATTAAATTGAAATATGTAAATAAAGCCTGATGTGCGCCCGCCGCCGGATTGTTCTGACGAAAAGCCCGGAGACATAGGGCCACGCCGGTTATAGATATTCAGCGTGCCGCCGGATTTGCAAAATTAAAGGGGCTTTTTAAGCCCCTGTGAGATTTGCCTTTATCTGAATACCACTTTTCCTTCGGCCGCATCGACGGTGATATTGCTGCCAGCCTTGAAGACCCCCTGGAAGAAGTGCTCGGTCAGTTCGTCCTCGATATATTTCTGAATCGTCCTTCTGAGCGGCCTCGCGCCGTACTTCGGGTCGTAGCCCTTTTCAAGTATGAAGTCCGCTGCGGCGTCGGTGAAGCTTAGGCTCAGGCCTTTGGCAGCCGCTTCGTCCCGCACCTCCCTGAACATGAGGCCGATGATCTGCTTGAGCTCTTCCTTGCTCAGCTCGGTGAACACGATCGTCTCATCGAGTCTGTTCAGGAATTCGGGTCTGAAGGTCTCCTTCAGCACGTCCCTGACCCGGCTTTCAAGCGCCTTGTAGCCGTCGTTTGAAAAGCCCACGCCGTTCGCCTTGAGCGTTGTTCCGGCGTTCGAGGTCATAACGATAATGGTGTTTTCAAAGTTCACCGTCCTGCCGTGGCTGTCGGTGAGGCGTCCGTCCTCCAATATCTGCAGCAGCATATTGAATATATCGGGATGCGCCTTCTCTATCTCGTCAAGCAGTATCACTGAGAACGGCTTCCTTCTGATCTTTTCGGTAAGCTGGCCTCCGTCGTCATAGCCGACATAGCCCGGCGGCGAGCCGATCAGCTTGGAAACGGTGTGCTTTTCCATATATTCGGACATGTCAAGCCTTATCAGCGCTTCCTCGCTTTCAAAGAGCTCGGTGGCGAGCGCCCTGACAAGCTCGGTCTTCCCTACCCCGGTAGGACCTACGAAGACAAAGGACGACGGCTTTTTCTTCTTCCTGAAGCCCGCCCTGTTCCGCCTTATGGCCCTGGCAATGCTCTTTACGGCTTCATCCTGGCCTATGACCCTCTTGTGGAGCCTTTCCTCAAGGTTCATCAGCTTCACGGCCTCTACCTCTGTCAGTCTCTGCACCGGTATCTTCGTCCATGATTCTACTATATAAGCTATGTCTTCCACGGTAAGGATATCTTCCTTGTTCCTGTCCTCAAAGTCCTTTATTTTCTGCAGGAGCTTGCATTCCCTCACCTTGAGGTCGGCAGCCTTCTGATAATCCTCGATGGAGTCCGCCGATATTGCGTATTCCTTTTCCTCCTGCACCTTTTTGAGCTCGTCCTTCAGCGCTTCCAGCTCTACAAGCCCGGTATTCTTCAGGTTCACCCTGGAGCCGGCCTCGTCGATGACGTCGATCGCCTTGTCCGGCAGGTATCTTTCGGTGATATACCTTTCCGAAAGGGTGACGGCGGCTGTGATGACCTCGTCGGATATCTTCACCCGGTGGTATTTTTCGTAATAATCCCTGATGCCCTTGAGTATTTCTATAGAATCCTCAATGGAGGGCTCTTCCACAATAACCGGCTGGAACCTTCTTTCAAGCGCCGAATCCTTTTCTATGTGCCTTCTGTATTCGTTCAGCGTGGTAGCGCCTATGACCTGTATCTCTCCCCTGGAAAGCGCGGGCTTCAGTATGTTGGCGGCGTTCATGGCTCCTTCCGCCTCCCCTGCCCCCATGATATTATGAAGCTCGTCGATTACAAGGATAACGTTGCCAAGCGACTTGGCCTCCTCGATGATCCCCTTCATACGGCTTTCGAACTGGCCCCTGAACTGGGTCCCGGCCACTATCCCCGTCATATCCAGTAGATAGACCTCAACGTTAAAGAGCTTTGCCGGAACCTGCTTTTTGGCTATGCGCACGGCCAGACCCTCGGCTATCGCCGTTTTGCCCACGCCGGGCTCGCCAATCAGCACAGGATTGTTCTTTGTCCTTCTGTTAAGGATCTGTACGACCCTGTCTATTTCCCTGCTTCTGCCTATCACGCGGTCGATCTTGTCCTCACGGGCCATATCCGTAAGGTTGGAGCCGTACATATCGAGGTATTTCTTCTTTTTGAGGTTTTTCTTTTCCTGTGTTTTCGTCCTCGTACCGTTTTTGTTGTCCTTGTCCTCCAGAACGTCCTTATGCGGTTCTCCGGGGCCGTCCCCGGAATCTTCGTTTTTCGGAAAGGCGCGGTTGATCAGGTTGAAAAACGGGTTGCCCTTGCTTGAGGCCGGCTGGTTCGGCGGTTCCGAACCCGAAATGTCCATGTCCATGTTGTCGAAAAGATTTCCCATCTGCTTGTTGAGGTTTTCTATATCCTCCTCGGACATTCCCGTCTGTTCTATCAGCTGGTTGACAGGCTGGATCCCCTGCTTTTTGGCGCACGAAAGGCACAGCCCCTCCTGGGTTTGCTTTCCGTCTACTATTTTGGTTATGAAAACAACTGCGTAATTTTCCCTGCATATTGAGCACATCATCATCCATATCAACTCCCATCCCTGATGTAATTTGGCCGAAGATTCGAATCCGGCACGCCCCAGCTTGATACATATATTAACATTTATACCAACATTCAATGATTTTAATCATTAATTGCTTCGCTTGTTTTATCAAGTATAACATATTATTATATATCCGGTCTATTTTACTTGCAACCGGTATCAACAATAAAAAAGCAAGAAGATGATTTAACGGGCTCTAAATAATAATACCTGTTTCATGGTCCGTTTATCTTGCCGCAGCGGACCCTTCACAGGCATTTTATCCAGCGGACGGGCTTTTCAAGCTATTGCCAGCTTGAGCAGTAAGGTGACAAGAGCGCCGAGCAATCCGGTGACCGGTATCGTAAGCAGCCAGGCCCAGACGATGTTCCTCGCAAGGGCCCACCTGACTGCCGAAAGCCTCTTTGAAGCCCCGACGCCCATGATGGCTGAGGAAATTATATGGGTGGTGCTGACGGGCTTGCCCGAAAGGGTGGAAAAGAGAATTACAAGGGCGGCGCTGGTCTCGGCGGCAAAGCCGTTTATCGGCTGCAGCTTTATCATATTCATGCCCATGGTTTTGATTATTTTCCAGCCCCCGACCGAGACTCCGGAGGCTATCGCTATCGCGCACATGATCTTTACCCACAGCGGTATTCCGTGACCGACCTGCCAGTAGCCGGCGCTGATAAGGGCGAGCGTAATTATTCCCATGGATTTCTGCGCGTCGTTCATCCCATGCGACAGGGCCATGCTGGCCGCCGAAACGATCTGGAGCTTTGAAAACCACTTGTTTACGATGGTCTGGGAAAAGGGCTTGAGCAGGTAAAACAGAAGCTTCATCACTGAAAATCCAAGTATGAAGCCTATTACCGGAGAAGTTATAAGAGGAATGACAACCTTGTTCAGCAGGCCGTCCCATTTCACCACGCCCCACTGGAGGGCATATGACAGCGAGGACCCCACAAGCGCGCCCATCAAGGCGTGCGAGGAGCTGCTGGGGATTCCGAAATACCAGGTGAACAGGTTCCAGACTATCGCCGCCAAAAGCGCCGATATTACCACATAGTTTGGTATGGATACGCTCACTATGCCTGTAGATATGGTATCTGCGACCTTGCTGAACAGCAGGGCGCCTAGGAGGTCGAGACCTGCCGCCATAATGATGGCCTGTCTTGGCGTGAGGACTCTCGTGGAAACAGAGGTGGCGATGGAGTTTGCAGTATCGTGGAAGCCATTTATGAAGTCGAATGCAAGCGCCAGTAGGATAACGACTATAATCATCGCAGACAGGCTATGCATTCTTCATTACGACCCCTTCAATGATATTGGCTACATCCTCGCACGCATCGAGAGTATTTTCAAGGTATTCGTATATTTCCTTCCACTTTATGACTTCTATCGGATTGCTTTCGGAGACAAAAAGCTTCTGCATGGCGCTTCTGAATATCTCGTCCCCTTCGTCCTCTATCCTGTTTACCTCGATTATTTTTCCCTTCAGCTCCTTGCTGGTCTTCATCTTCTTCAGCTCGCCCATGACTCCCTTGAGCTCCTCGGTGCACTGCACGATAAGCCTGGCGAGCTGCTTGGCGTCCTCCCTGATGGAGGCCACGTTGAACATCCTGAATCTGTGGGCCGTGGATTCTATATCGTCGGTTATATTGTCGAGTTCCTTAGCTATCAGGTAGATATCCTCCCGGTCTATGGGAGTTATGAACGAACGGTTGAGCTGCTCCAGCATCCTGTGCACATGGCCGTCGCATTTGTGCTCGAGCTCTTCTATCGCTTTGATTTTATCCGTCACTTCGACGTAATTATTCATAAGTTCTTCAAGCATTTTTGCCGCGAGGCAGGTATCTTCGGCGGTATTTGAGAAGAGTTCAAAAAAAATTCCTTCTTTTGCAGTGATTCTAAACATTTTCCTTTTCCTCTTTTCTCTATACAGTTAAAAAAGCTCCGGAGTCATCTTTTTCACCTGTATTACCTCATTATTTTACCGTAAAAAATATATTTACTCCCTTTTCGGGAACTTTTTGCGGCATATATCTGAAAAAATTTTTCCGACCCTCATGAATTATATACTACTGTTAACATGAATACAATATAAGTTAACATATAATTAACAATTGAGCGCATTTATTCGCCAATATTTTCAGCGGTATTCCCTGACCGCGCGGAGCAGCACATAAAGTCCGCCGGCCATGAAGATTGAAGAGATGACGAACAGGGGCAAGGAGCCGAAATGGTCCAGCAGCAGGCCCGCCAGGAGAGGGCTCAGCGCAAAGGCAGGGCCCATGAGGAGATTCCTCAGGCCTATGTACAGGGGCTGGTTGTCGAATTCCCTGCAAATATTTATGGCAAGGTTGTTTTCGTTGACATTGCGCGCGCTCTGGGCAATGCCGAAGAGCGCTACGGAGATATAGAAAACGGCTCGGCTGCTCATCATGAACGTAAACAGCAGGGATGGCAGGAACACGACGGCTGATATCTCCAGGGTAAGCTTGAAGCCCTTTTTATCGCCGACAATACCCCATATAAGATACCCGACGGTCTGGAAGGCCAACAGAACAAAGGTTGCGTAAGAAACCTCAAGGGCGGTTATATCAAGCCTCTCTTTCGCGAATATGATC
>JAEZJL010000337.1 GCA_023415815.1 Bacillota bacterium
TTTGAGTATTCCGAGCATTACCTCGCTGTCCACAAGATTTTTCGGACATCCCAGCGAGACGACGCCAATCTTTTTCTTCAGCATCGGCAGCTCCCTTTTTCATTGTACAGCCCGCAGCTCTTTTCCGCCGATTCGACGGTCTGTGTGATGAGGCTCATGATCGTCATCGGCCCTACCCCTCCGGGAACCGGCGTATATGCGGAGGATTTTGCAGCCGCATTTTCAAGGTCTATGTCCCCGACGTTTCCGGGATTGTAGCCGGCGTCCACCAGGACCGCGCCGGGCTTTATCCATTCCGCCTGTATGAATCTCGGCCTGCCTACCGCCCCTATGACTATATCCGCCCGTCTGACGATATCGGGCAGCTCCCGGGTTTTGCTGTGGCATATGGTGACCGTTGCATTTTCGTTCAAAAGCATCATTGCGACAGGCTTCCCCAGTATGGGGCTGCGTCCCACCACTACGGCCTCCCTGCCCTCCAGCTTTATGCCGTAATGCTTCAGGATCGTCATTATTGCCAGCGGAGTGGCGCTTTTGAAGGACTCCTGCAGCATGGACATCCTGCCGAAGGAAACGGTATTCACGCCGTCGACGTCCTTTTCCAGAGCTATGGCGTTGAAGCATCTCTGCTCGTCTATCTGCTTCGGTACCGGGTGCTGGAGCAATATGCCGTGCACCCTTGCATCATTATTCAATTCCGCTATTTTATCCAATAGCTCCATGGTATCTGTCTCTTCGGGAAGCTCCACCTTCAGGGATTCCATTCCGACCCTTCTGCACGCATTTCCCTTCATTTTTACATAAGTCACCGACGCCGGATTATCTCCGACCAGTATCGTAGCCAGAACAGGCGCTGTGCCCGTCCTTTCCCTTATCCGGCTGACCCTCAGCGTCAGCTCCTCCTGCAGCCTTTCCGCCAGCAGCTTTCCGTCCAGTATAAGCGGTAATTCCATCCATTCAACCTCTCTCTGTCAGTAAGTTTCAATACGCCTTTATCAACATCCATATTGTAGCATAAGAATTATTAAAATTATATTAATTTATATAAAATGAATCACAATATCCGAAGATAATTCTATCGAGAAATTATTGCAATAAAAATAAATTTATATTATACTTTTGATAATAAATTAGCACCAGATAATAATAGCAAATACTAAAAAGATCCGGGCTCTGAGCAGCGTTCAAATCTAAAAGCCCAATTGAAGAGGAGTGTGTTTTATGGATTATTTCCTGACGGAAGAGCAGCAGATGATCAAAGAGCTGGCTGCAAAAATAGCCGACGAAAAGATTGCTCCTGTTGCCATCCAGTATGACGAGGAGGGCAAATTCCCCCACGATATCGTAAAAATACTGGCTGATTCGGATTTGTGCGGAGTTTACATACCAGAGGAATACGGCGGCCTCGGCGGCGGTATCCTTGAAATGGCCATTGTCGTCGAGGAGCTGAGCAGGGCTTGCGGCGGCATCTCCCTTTCTTTTGCAGGGACAGGCCTTGGCACCTTCCCCATCATACTTTTCGGAAATGACGAGCAGAAGAAAAAATATCTCCCGGACATTGCCTCGGGCAAGAAGCTGGCCGCTTTCGGACTTACCGAAGCAAACGCCGGCAGCGACGCCGCGGGCATACAGACAACGGCGGTGCTTGACGGCGACGAATACGTCCTCAACGGCACGAAGCAGTGGATAACCAACGGCGGCGAGGCCGAAGTATATACGGTCATAGCCTGTACGAACAGGGCAAAGGGTGCGCGCGGCTTTTCTGCTTTTATCGTGGAAAAGGGCACCCCGGGCTTCTCCTTCGGCAAGAAGGAAAACAAAATGGGCATCAGGGCTTCCTGCACCAGGGAGCTTGTGTTCGACAACTGCAGGATACCGAAGCAAAACCTGCTGGCAAGAGAAGGCATGGGCTTCATAGTAGCCATGAAGACTCTGGACAGGACAAGGCCGGGAGTTGCTTCCCAGGCTCTGGGTATCGCCCAGGGGGCTTTTGAGGCAGCTTTGAAATATTCCAGGGAAAGGGTGCAGTTCAATCAGCCTATCTCCTCTTTCCAAGCAATACAGCATATCCTCGCCGACATGGCGATACAGATAGAAGCCGCAAGGGCATTGGTATACCAGACCTGCAGATTCATTGACAGCGGCGCTAAGGAATTCTCCAAGGAATCCGCAATGTGCAAGGTCTTCGCATCGGACACCGCAATGAAGGTCACGACCGACGCGGTGCAGGTGCTTGGCGGATACGGGTACATGAAGGAATACCCCGTGGAAAAGATGATGAGGGATGCGAAGATAACCCAGATCTACGAGGGTACGAACCAGATACAGCGAAACGTTATAGCGCTTGAGCTTATCAAGCAGGCCACGGCAAAGAAATAGCAGGCAATAATATACAGCTTCAGTGTTACAACTGAAGCTGTATATTGGTAAGGGGCAAACTTTACAGGGAGAAAGCTGATTGGGCCTGTGGCATGTCCCTTTCTGGATAAACGGCAGGGGACGCACTTTTGCAGGTAGAATGCCGATTGGCCCTGGGTATGTCCCTTTCTGAATTTAAAAAGGAGCGATGTACGTATGAATATTGTCGTCTGTGTAAAGCAGGTTCCGGGGACCACGGAAGTAAAGATGAACAAAGAGACCAACACCATCATACGCGAGGGCGTCGAAGCCATCATAAACCCCTTTGACACCTATGCGGTTGAAGAAGGCCTGAGGATAAAGGAAAAGCTCGGCGGAAAGGTCACGGTGCTGAGCATGGGCATACCTTCCGTCGCCGAACAGCTTAAGGAGACTATCGCGCTCGGAGCGGATGAAGCCGTATTACTCAGCGACAGGGCCTTTGCAGGCTCGGACACGCTCGCCACCTCCTATGCCCTTTCCATGGGCATCAAAAAAATGGGCGACGCGGACCTGATCATCTGCGGCAAGCAGGCAACCGACGGCGATACGGCCCAGGTGGGCCCAAGCCTTGCCGAAAAGCTCGGTTATCCCCATACGACCTATGTCAGAAAAATAGAAGAAATACGCGACGGCTACATCAAATGTCAGAGAATGACCGAGGACGGTTACGAGGTGGTAGAGATGTCCCTCCCCGCCGTTATCACGGTCGTGAAGGAAATAAACGAGCCAAGGCTTCCCTCCATTAAAGGTATGATGAGGGCAAAGAAAGCCGTCGTCACTGTCTGGACGGCCGACGACATAAACGCCGATAAAGACCTGTGCGGACTCAAGGGCTCTCCCACGCAGGTCGTTAAGACCTTTGTGCCGGTGCATGACATACAGAGCGAAATGATTGAAGGCACGCCTGCAGAGCAAGCCTCCAGACTAGCGGAAAAGCTGCTTCACATGCAGTTCCCCGTGAGCAAGTGAGCCGCCGCTGCGGCGTCCGTCAATCGCAAGGTCATAAAACGTATATTTTGGAGGTTTGAAAATGGCTGATATAAAAATACTTCTGGATAAATGCGTGGGCTGCAGGCTTTGTGTCGGAGCATGTCCCTTCAACGCGATAAAGGTAGCGGAGAAAAAGGCCAGGATTCTTGACAACTGTACTTTGTGCGGAGCCTGCGTCTCTTCCTGCAAATTCAAGGCAATCGATTTTAAAAAGGACGAGGGCGGCGGTATGGCCGATCTGTCATCCTATCAAGGCGTCTGGGTATTCGGCGAGCAGAAGGACGGCGTGCCCGCAAATGTTGCTCTCGAGCTGCTCGGCGAGGGCCGGAAGCTTGCGGACCAGCTGAAGGTACAGCTTTCCGCGGTCCTTATGGGCGTGAATATGGAAAGTGCGGCTAAGGCCCTGATTTCCTACGGGGCGGATAAGGTCTATATGGTGGACCACCCCTCACTGGCCGGCTTCAACGACGAGTCCTACGCCGACATATTCGTACAGCTCATCAGCCGGTACAAGCCGGAAATCGTGCTCATGGGAGCCACCACCTACGGCCGCTCCCTGGCTCCGAGGGTTGCTTCAAGGCTTAATACAGGCCTTACCGCAGACTGCACCGGCCTGGAGATCGACCCCGAGAAAAAGATACTTATGCAGACGCGCCCCGCCTTCGGGGGCAACCTGATGGCAACAATCATCTGTCCCAATCACAGGCCCCAGATGTCCACCGTCAGGCCAAAGGTCATGAAAGCATTGCCGCAGGACCTTTCCAGGAACGGCGAGATCATAAAGCCGGATATAATAATCCCCGAGGATGTGAAAATCAAGGTTACCGACGTGGTCAGCACCCTCACGGAGATGGTCAACCTGACGGAAGCCGACATTATCGTATCCGGCGGCAGGGGCATCGGCGATCCCAAAAATTTCGCGCTCATCGAAGAGCTTGCAAGAGTCCTGAGCGGAGCTGTAGGAGCCTCGCGCGCCACGGTGGACGCCGGCTGGATCGAATACAGCCACCAGGTCGGTCAAACCGGAAAGACCGTCGGACCGAAGGTCTACTTCGCCTGCGGCATATCCGGAGCCGTACAGCACCTTGCCGGCATGTCTTCTTCGGATACCATCATAGCAATCAATAAAAATCCCGAGGCGCCCATTTTTAAGGTGGCAACCTTCGGCATCGTCGGCGACGTGCTGGAGATACTTCCGCTGCTGATAAGCGAATTCAAAAAGAAGCTTGGATAGGTAGAAATGAAGGGCGGCCATCGGCCGCCCTTTGGTTTTGATTTAAATTTATTACGAATCATCCTATAATGGCTTCGGCTATCT
>JAEZJL010000395.1 GCA_023415815.1 Bacillota bacterium
GGGAAGGGCCACGCCCTCGAATGGATATTCGGGCGGATATATGAAATGCAGGACAGATATGACGTAATAAGCGTATTCGACGCAGACAACCTGGTATCCTCCAATTACCTGAGCGAAATGAACAGGCAGCTTTGCAAAGGGTATAAAGTTGTGCAGGGCTATATCGACAGCAAGAATCCCTTCGATTCATGGATAACCTGCTCCTATTCCATCGCCTTCTGGCTTGCGAACCGGATATTCCAGCTTCCCAGGTACTATCTCGGGTTAAGCTGCAGTCTTTGCGGTACGGGCTTCTGCATAGACATCGACGTGCTCAGAAAAATTGGCTGGGGCGCCACCTGTCTTACGGAGGATCTGGAGTTTACCATGAAGCTTGCGCTCAACGGCCTGAAGGTAGCTTGGGCGCATGACGCGGTGGTCTACGACGAAAAGCCGCTGACGCTCGGGCAATCCTGGAAGCAGCGCAAGCGCTGGATGCAGGGCCATGCCGACTGTGCTTCAAGATTCCTGGGTCCGCTTTTCAGAAAGGCCTTCCGTGAAAGCGATCTGACCGCCTTCGACTGCGCGGTTTACCTTTTTCAGCCCATACGCTTCCTCTTCATAGGCCTTATCACCGTGATGCTCTGGGTGCAGACGGTATATCCCGAAGCTCCCTTCTATAACATGAAGTACGTATTCCCGGTGGATATATGGTACATATTCATAACTCTGCAGTTTTTCTACGGGCCTGCGGTTGTGATTGCCGAAAAGGGCCTCAGCATGAAAATACTTCTGGGCTTCGTAATATATCCGTTTTACTGCCTCACCTGGGTACCCATCACAATACAAGGCTTCCTCAGCAAGGGCAACAAGGTGTGGAACCATACCGTGCACACCCAGGCGATCAGCATAAAGGAGCTCGAAGACGTACAAAATGCACTTAAGTCAACACAGGCCTCAAGGTAGGGATTGCATATCATTTGTTTTGGAGTTTGAAAACACATGGGTCATCATGACAGGAGTCGCTGCCGGAAGCTGCTTTTTAACCCCGGACGGGGGATTGGTGATTGAAAATAAAATCGGCAGATAATGTATAAAAATGGCATCGGATAATCTTCGCACCCCGTAAATGTATATAAACGTTTATTTATATTATGTAATATGACAATAAATTAAATTATTTGACATTTAATTTAAACAAATATAAAATATACTTATAAATAATCGTTATTTATTGTAATTGTATTGTTGGCGATATTATTTTCCCCGCAAAGGTAAAACTTTACGGAGATTTTCATTTAAGAATGCAATTTGGTTTATTATCTATGGGTTTTTATTCAAACAATATAATTTATATGTTCAGGCACAGACGCTGACTATAAAAATAACCCATGATGGGGTTATATAAACAACCGAATCATAATTTAAGAAGGAGGGTTAATAATGAGTGAAGTATTGGTTTCAGAAAAGAAATATTCGAATGGCGGGTGGAAAATATCCGTTGATAAAGATCTCAAGCTGGTAAAAGGTGTTATCACCGGAAAATTCAATGACGATGAGATGGAAGAGTATTGCCAGCAGGTAATTGGCGAATCGAAGAAATTCGGCAAGGGCACTTCTTCCTATCTTGTAGACACAACTAATTTTGATGCAAAATTTGTTACCCCAGGCCAGGCAAAGGCAATAGAAAAACTTGCAGTATATGTTTCATCGGAATGCAAAAAAGCCGCCTATATAGTACCGAGCTTTATGTTCCAAAAATCCGCTGAACAAATTACGGCAGGTAAATTAACAAACGACAAATACTTTACCTCAGAAAGTGAAGCCGTAAAATGGCTGCGGGAATAATGAGCTGCAAGAGGTATGCCTCCAAATGGATAGCCTCATTGAAAAGCCCGCCTGCTGCCAGGCGGGCTTTTCTTTAAACATTTGCCTTAACATTCACTTTAAATTCAATCTGGTCTCCGCTGAGTGCGACATGAACCATGTCGCCCGTCTTGACCTTGCCCTCGAGCATGTGCTCGGCCAGCTTATCCTCGATCATGCTCTGGATGGACCTTCTCAGGGGCCTTGCGCCGAATACCGGGTCGAAGCCCTTCTTTGCCAGGAAGCCGACGACCTCGTCGTCCACCTCTAAGCTTATGGCATTCTGCTTGAGCCTCTTTACCAGTATGTCCAGCATGATCCCGACGATGCTCTTTATATGCTCCTCGTCCAGCGGGTGGAACACGATGACCTCGTCGACCCTGTTGAGGAATTCCGGCCTGAAGGTCTTCTTGAGCTCGCCCATGACATTGCCCTTCATGTCCTCGTAATTCCTGGCCTTGTCGTCATTTACGTTGAAGCCCAGCCGTTTGGGCTCGGTTATCAGCCTTCCGCCCACGTTCGAGGTCATTATGATCACGGTGTTCCTGAAGTCGATCAGCCTGCCCTGCGAATCGGTCAGCCTGCCATCCTCAAGTATCTGCAGGAGGATGTTGAAAACATCCGGATGGGCCTTCTCGATCTCATCGAACAAAAGCACCGAATATGGCTTCCTGCGCACCTTCTCGGTAAGCTGGCCGCCCTCTTCATAGCCCACGTATCCGGGAGGCGAGCCGACCAGCCTGGAAACGGCGAATTTCTCCATATACTCCGACATATCTATGCGCACCATGGCGTTCTCATTGCCGAAAAGCGCTTCTGCCAGGGCCTTGCTGAGCTCTGTCTTGCCGACGCCCGTGGGGCCGAGGAATATGAACGAGCCTATGGGCCTTTTCGGATCCTTGAGCCCGACCCTTCCCCTTCTTATTGCCCTGGAAACGGCCTTCACAGCCTCGTCCTGGCCTATAACCCTCTGGTGCAGGACGTCCTCCATCTTCATGAGCCTTTCGGTTTCTTCTTCGGCAAGCCTTTTCACCGGTATCCCCGTCCAGCTCGCAACAATGTCGGCTATCTCATCCTCAGTAACCGTATCAGTCCTTGTCTGGTTCTTCTGCAGCCAGTCGTTCTTCATCTTTTCATGCTCGTTTTTGAGCTGCTGCTCCTGATCCCTTATCCTGGCCGCTTTTTCGAATTCCTGGCTGCGTATCGAGTCCTCTTTTTCCTTGTTGAGCTTCTCTATCTGCTCCTGGAGCTTTTTCAAATCAGGCGGCGCTGTAAAGGATTTCAGCCTCACTCTCGATGCTGCCTCGTCGATCAAATCGATCGCCTTATCGGGCAGGTACCTGTCGGTTATATATCTGTCAGACAGCTTTACCGAAGCCTCAAGCGCGCCGTCTGTGATCTTCACTCTGTGATGGGCCTCGTATTTGTCCCTTATGCCCTTGAGGATCTCGACTGCCTCCTCCTTAGAGGGCTCTCCGACCGTAATAGGCTGGAATCTTCTTTCCAGGGCGGCGTCCTTTTCAACGTGCTTCCGGTATTCATTTATCGTCGTGGCCCCGATGACCTGGATCTCGCCCCTAGCCAGCGAGGGCTTCAATATGTTCGATGCGTCTATGGCGCCTTCTGCGGCTCCCGCTCCGATAATCGTGTGCATCTCGTCAATAAACAGGATGATATTGCCCGCCTTGCGAATCTCCTCCATGGCTTTCTTGAGCCTTTCCTCGAACTCTCCCCTGTACTTGGCGCCTGCTACCATCGAAGACAGGTCAAGCGTGACGACCCTTTTGTCCTTGAGCGTCTCGGGAATATTCCCCAGCACGATTTTTTGCGCAAGCCCCTCGGCTATGGCCGTTTTTCCGACTCCGGGCTCTCCTATGAGGCAGGGGTTGTTCTTAGTCCTCCTGCTGAGAATCTGTATGACTCTTTCGATCTCCTTGTCCCGCCCGATGATCGGGTCAAACTTGTCGTCCCTTGCCATTTCGGTCAGATCCCTGCCGAACTGGTTGAGCGTGGGCGTGTTCGAGTAGCCTGAGGCTGTCCTTGGCTCCCCGGTCCCGCTGGGCGCTTCCTCGTTCAGCATTTTCACCATTTCAGCAAACAGCTTCTGAGGGTCCACTCCCAGGTCGATAAGTATCCTCACGGCCACGCTTTCGCCCTCCTTCATGATGCCCAGCAGGAGGTGCTCGGTGCCTATATAGTTGTGTCCCATATGCCTGGCTTCCTTCAAGCTCAGCTCAAGCACCTTTTTTGTCCTGGGCGTAAAGCCGAGAGGCTGCTGGCCGGTATTCTCGCCCCTTCCTATCAGCTCTTCGATTTCCTTCAATATCTTTTCCTCGGTCACTCCCTGTCCCTGAAGCACCCTGGAGGCGACGCCCGTCCCTTCCCTGACAAGGCCGAGCAGTAAATGCTCCGTGCCTACATAGCCGTGACCGAGCTGCATTGCGGTTTCCTGCGAATAATTAATGGCCTTTTCGGCTTTTTCCGTAAATCTTCCGTACATCTATCATCACTCCATTCGAATAATCGTCATTGTGTCTTTGTACTCAGGCTGCCCCTTATGAGGTCGGCGCGCCTCACATCCCTTTCATCCGGCGCAAGCGTCTTGCCCGCTAGCTTTTGCAGTATGGCGGGCTGGATTAAGAACATGATCTCGTTCAGCGTTCCGGCGGTGATCCCGCCGATTATCTTCATATCGACTCCCAGCCTCACATCCGAGAGCAGCCTCAAGCTTTCTTCGGAGGAAATTATCCTGGCATTTGAAAGTATTCCCAGCGACCTGTATATCCTATCCTCAAACCTTGCGGCGCTCTGCCTGTACAGCTCGTTCCTGAGCATCCTTTCCTGGCCGATCACCTGGCCAGTGATGTTGTCGATGCTCGCTATTATTTCTTCTTCGGTCTGTCCGAGTGTAACCTGGTTTGATATCTGAAACATGTTTCCGGAGGCCTCGCTGTTTTCGCCGTAGATGCCCCTCACCGCAAGACCGAGCTTTCCGCAGGCCTCCAGCACGCCCTTGATGTATCCCGTCATGGAAAGCGCCGGAAGATGGAGCATCACCGAGGCCCTTATGCCGGTACCTATATTCGTAGGGCAGCAGGTGAGGTATCCGCCGTTTCTGTCGTAGGCAAACTCAAGCTCCTGCTCCATCAGAAGATCAAGCTTCCGGCAAAGCTGCCAGGCGTTCTCCAGCTGCATCCCGGGATAGATGCATTGGAGCCTCACATGGTCCTCTTCATTGATCATAATGCTTATAATCTCGTCCTTGCTGATTATCGCCGCCCTGTCGAGCTCCCCGTCAGTAAGGTCGGGGCTGATAAGGTGCTTCTCCACCAGCACCTGCCTGTCTATGGGATTAAGCTTCCGTATGTCCAGAAATATAAGATTCTTAGCCATTGCATCGCTGCTTTTAAAAACGGAATCCCTGACCATCTCTATGACCTTCAGGCTCTGCTCCTTATCCATCCTTGCCGGGAAGGGGAAGCTCCCGATGTTCCGTGCAAGCCGTACCCTGCTGCTGACGGCGACATCAGCTTCGGGCGCGGCCGCGTTTTTTTGCTCAGCCATATGTTCACCTCCGTCTACTTCGCACTTTCCAACTCCTTGATCTTATCCCTCAGCTCAGCCGCTTTTTCATACTCCTCGTCCTGAACCGCTTTGGCCAGAGAGGCCTTCAGGCTGTCGAGCTCCCTTGTATGGCTGATCTTACTCGACAGTCTCACAGGCGCCTTTCCTGTGTGCTCGGTGCTGCCGTGGAGCCTCTTCAGTAT
>JAEZJL010000424.1 GCA_023415815.1 Bacillota bacterium
CGGAAGGCTCTGGCGGGAGGAGACACAAGCGGTTTTAAGGGATTCATGGAGGAAATAAAGGCGGGAGGCTTTACAAAGGGACATTATTACAGAGGAGTATAGGAGGATGATTAAAATGGATGTTGAGGTATTTGTGGAAATATGCAGGGAGGGCGCCGTGATTCCCTCGTATGCCAGACCGGGCGACGCCGGAATGGACGTCTGCTCCGCCGAGGAAAAGTACATAAAGCCAGGTGAGACGGTGATCGTTGCGACAGGCTTGAAGCTGGCCATACCGGAGGGCTATGAGATACAGGTGCGCCCGAGAAGCGGCATTTCGCTCAAGACGCCGCTGAGACTGTCGAACTCTCCCGGGACCATAGACAGCGGGTACCGGAACGAGCTGGGCATTATCATGACCAATACCTCCCAGTCCGGAGCTCCTGCCGACGATTCGGTCATAACCATCGACAGTCCGTCAAACCGGCCCGGTACTTATAAAATACGCAAGGGCGACAGGATAGCCCAGCTTGTCCTTAAGGAGCTGCCCAGGATGAAGCTGGTGCAGGTGGCTTCGGTGGCCGATATAGGGGACGACAGGGGCGGAGGCTTCGGCTCCACGGGCGTGAGGTAAAGGGCTTGCCACGTCCCCGCAGGGAATTGCCGTTCAGGCTCCAGGGGCTGGCTTCCCGGCCTTGATCAAGGTTTTGCTGCCCAACAGGAAGAGCCCTGTATAAACAGCCATTTTGATCATGCCGGGAAGCGATCCGAATATAAGGATTTTCAGGGCAGCATGACACTTGATATCGCGCCCTGCCCAGAAAGTCACCGCACTTTTTCTGCAGCGAAACAGCGGACAGCCCATTGAGGATTAACAATACCAATCAGCCCCGCAGCTGACAGGTATATTCGAAAAAATTATATTGGCAGTGTCTTTATCGTTGCATTCAGTTTTTTCAGCTTCTCCTTCTGTCCGGTCAAAGTGTAAACCTTGCCTAAATTATCAAGGATGCCCTTCTGGAAATCCTTGTCCTTTACCCTGTCCAGCATGCCCGAGCCTTTTTCCAGCAGCTCCTCGGCTTCCTTCAGCAGCGATTGCTCAAGCGCCACCTTTCCCAGATTGCACAATTCCCTGCCGATATATCCTTTGGGCTCTTCCTTTATAAGGCCTGCGATTCCATCGCGCGTGCTGTCCAACATAATAAAAGCGCGGTACTTCTCTACAAAGGCCTTATAATCGACAATAACACCCATTTGAATCGCAGACTCTATAGGCATTCCCTTGTCTATGATCCTGCCAAGCAGGTAATCGCCGGGTCTGGGAAGGTCTATGGCGTCAAAAAATCTTTTGAGGAATTTTCTCCGGATATCGTTCTCTTCAATATAAGGCAAGCCGCTGCAGGACAGGACGGTCTGCATCGGCTGATAACCTATTTTCAAGTCGTACTTCAGGGCCCCGAGCACAGAATAAAAAGGATTTTTAACAGACAGATAAAGCTTTTTGTCAGGGAATACCCTGGTAGGATTGTAAACGAGGACTGTATTTCCCTTCCCCTTAGTCAAGTAAAGCTGTTTTCCCTGCGCATCGGATTTGAATATGTCCTGCCCCAGGCAGCCGCCGCCCTGAACATCTGCGAGCATAAGGAATCTGGGCGGATACTCCGTGATGTACAAATGGGCAAATTCGCTGATGCAGCGGGTTACCGGCTTATCAATGACGCAGGCGTCGTCCGCGGGGGAGCTGTGATATTCGATATTAAAATAGTCAATATCGGTGCTGTTGTTGAAGGTAAGCGCATTATATATTGCCCACGAGTCCTTTCCTTGATCAGGCAGGGCAAGATTTACGCGCGTTGCCGCCGTAAAACTGTTATTAGCTTCAAGCGCGTCCACAGGAAGAGTCAGGAGCTTTGGCGAGAGGTCGATGCTGTGGCTGGTGTCGGTTCCGGGCTCGTAGTTCAATATGGGGTAAAGGACAGGTGACTTTACATCCACATAGGCCTCTGTATCGGGCTTTGAATCCAGAACATTCCCTTTTACGCTGCGCCTTTCGGCATGCGGGACGACATCCGTGCCTTGTATTTCCAAAGTAAGCTTTATATTTGATTGCCAGCTGGCGGGGGGTGTAAAGGAGCCCCAGTAGTATACCCCCTCACGGCTGTCGAAAGCTTCCTTGAGCACTATCTGTATGTTTACGGCGCCGATGCCGGTAGCGGCTCCCGTCAGTTTCAGGGCCGTGCTTCCCATCTTGCCGGGAGCGGTGGTATTGCCCCAGGCGGTACCGTATTTTATAAATAGATATACCTCGCCGTTAACCGGAAAGGTATTCTCCCGGTAAGCCACTTCAAGCTTTCTCCGGTGATTTTCCGCCCACAACCAGCGGGCGTTGTATTTCAGCTGAACTCTTTCACATTCCTCCAGGTTCGTATTGTCGAATTCCGCAAAGCCGATCGGCGTTTTACCGGCGCTGCCCTTAAAAACCATAACATTTTCAACATACGGAGGGGTGTTCAGAATAGAAGCGGAGAAACTTTTGATATTTATTTTCAGCTCCTTCGCGTTAGGCAGGTTGCCTATTTTTTGTCCGTTGATCTCCGAGGTATAGGACAGCCTGAAGGTGTATTCTCCAAGCGTAGTGCCGAAGTCGGTATGTGCCTTTACATATTCCCTCTCTTCTCCGGGCTTAAGAGGGTTGCCGTTATTGTCGCTGCCAAAGCAGCTGTCAAGATTTTCGCCTGAAGGACCGATCGCTGAAAGATAGAGATTTTTGATATGCGAAGGATATTCCCCGCTGTTCTTAACCTTAAATCTGAACTCCAGACGGTCGCCCAGGGCGGGATAGGGTTTATCGGGGGTTATGGCCTTAGTCACGCTCAAATCGATATAGGCCGGTGTTTTCGGGCTGTATTCCTCGACAAAAAAGCCGCGGTATTCCTTTGTTTTACCTGCGCTGTCCGTCTTTGAAGAATAAAAATGGAGCTGGTTGCTCTCGGAAGTAAGATAAACATATTCGTCCGGGTGGTTGTTGTCATATACGATGACAGTCATTTTCCCGCTCGCTTCATCATACTCATAGCCTACTGCCACGACCTGGTGGTTTTTATCGCCTATCTCGGTGATGTTGGTGGCGCCCACAAGACCGATAGGCTGGGGGCCTTCCTGCAGCTTTGCGCGCAGCTTCGGAAACTCCTCCTGCTTTGTAAGCTGCGGTACTCCATCTCCAAAAACACAGGTGTAATGATCTCTTTTCCAGGTCCAGTTATGAAACATTGAGATGTTGTTCCAGTTAAAGCTATCCATAAGCCTGTCGTAGATATACCTGGCAAGAGTGCTGTTAACATCCGGAGCGTAACCGTTTGGGAAATCCGAGGTAACATGCATCGGTATCGGGATTCCCGCATGATAATAGTCCAGGGCCGCAAAGGCCATACCGCCGCATCTGCCGTGGGTGGTCCATGAACCGAGCCAGTTGTCGAATATTACGTTCGCAAAATAATTGAAAAAGTGAAAGCCATGCAGGGAAGGGACAAAATTCGTCATGAGCTTCGACATAAAAAACCTCCTATTAATTTTTATTTGGCCCCAAGAAGAAATTCAGGCAGTTTTACAATAAACAAAAGTAATATATGTAAAACTATATAATATATTTATCATAATACAATAATATGAAAGATAAATGAACGTATTTCCGGGAGCCGGCGGTTATTGCGGGCTGTCGTATATATAAAAATTATTGCCTGGCCGCGATCCGATTTTTAAACATTTTATAACCTTTTGTTAAGTATTTTATAATCATTTCAGGAAGGGGAAGATGTATAATTTCCTCATAAATACCGGAAATTGATGGGAAATATGCGAATCGGGGGCACATGTTTATGAGGCTGAAAAAATTTCTTATTATTTCTGTTTTTTTTATTTTATCAATCGTCTGCTTTGGGCAGATAAAATCTCAATTTTCGCCGGATGCGGCGGCGGTTGATATAAATGCAGATTCCACCGTCGGTATTGCGGAACCGGATGAAGGCGACGATGCGGCTGTGCCCGTAGTGGTGACGAAGCCTTCCGGGAAGCCGGCTCCAAAAGAGCCGGAGAGCCTTGCGGCCGGGATGTATGCCGGGCCGGGCGATACGGCTGTGGACAAGCCCGTGCTTGAAGTTTACAAGGGCCCCGTCAGGCATATTTTCTTTCATCCGCTGATAATCTACCCCGAAAGGGCTTTTGTGGGAGGAAGCCTTTCAAAGGGCTTTAACGATTGGTTTGTAACCGTTTCCGAATTCAGGCCGATAATAGAGTCCATCTATGAAAACGGTTATATTCTCGTAAGCATGGACTCCGTCTGCAGCGTTGAGGAACAGGACGGCGTCAGGACGGTAAAGCGCGGGGAGCTGCTCCTTCCCAAGGGTAAAAAACCGTTGGTCATATCCATAGACGATATGAATTACTACGATTATATGAGGGAAAGCGGCTGTGCCAGCAGACTTTATTTTGACGAACAGGGCCATACCGCCGTCGAATCCGTGGGGAGGGACGGTGCCTTGAGGCAGTCCTGCGAGGATATTGTGCCGATCGTGGATGAATTTGTGAGACAGCACCCCGACTTTTCGTTCAACGGGGCAAAGGGGATCATCGCCCTGACGGGCTACGAGGGCATTCTGGGGTACAGGACGAACAAGACAGATTCACCTGGGTATGAAGACGACAAGGTTCTTGCCTTCAGTACTGCTAACAGGCTGAAGGACGAGGGCTGGTCCTTTGCCTGCCATGGCTACGGGCATCTTGATGCGGTGAAGGTAAGCGCCGGAAGGCTGGAAAAGGACTGCGAGAGATGGAAGGAGGAGGTAGAGCCGCTGATCGGCAGGACACCGGTGTATATCTACCCGTACGGCAGCTCTTTAAAGTATTCCGATGAGAAGTTCGGGCTGCTGAAGGATAACGGCTTCAGCATTTTCTGCGGGGTAGGCCCCGACGGGGATATCGAATTAAAGGGGGATTTCGCATATCTGGAGCGCAAAAGCGTTGAC
>JAEZJL010000429.1 GCA_023415815.1 Bacillota bacterium
GGCAGGAGACGGCCTCTGAGCCGCACCCTGACGCAAAGCGAGGGCTTCAGCCCTCGCTTTTTTAATCCCTCCTGTGCTGACCGGCCCAATCTGCGGCCAGCCGATCCTTCACTGTCTTTTCTGCGAATTTCCAGTCCTGAAGCTCTCAAACCCGCCCGTCGTCTTTTTTGCCGGCCCCTGTTTTACCGGATATACTCTAAAAAGACATCCGTAAAACCGATCAGGAATATAATTAATCAGCGTTATACGGAAATTGACATGATATATCTGTTTATGATAACATTGGTTTAGATGGTTGATTATTAGCAATAACCTGCCACCAGGTTTTTATCGGAATTATATCACAGAAAACGGAAATTATGGCCGCCCGGATTAGAAATATACCGGGCTGTTATTACGGAGAGGAATGATACGTATACATAAGCTCAAGTATTATTTTTCATTCCTGAATTCTACTTTGAGATCCAAGATAATATTCGGAGTCGGTATTATAACTATACCGCTTCTCATCATTCTTATCAGCAATAACTGGTATGCCATGAAGGTGGTATGCGATCAGGTGGGAAGCTCAAACCGGAATATAGTGCAGATACACAGCAACCAGGTCGACAATGTGCTCAACAGCATGGAGAAATACCTTCACAGCATGGCCTTTCAGGATCCGAACATTATTTATATCAATTCCAACCAGACGACAACCATGGAAGACTATATCGCCAATATAAACCTGGTGAACAAATTTGATAAGGATATCATTGAATACAGCTATGCCAACGCAATTTTTATTTATAAAACCTTATCAAAGGAGCTTATCACTTCTACAAAAATAAAAAGCGAAATTGGAAAAGTAAATACAAAATTGGAGAGCCTGCTGAATGATCCCAAGACCCGTCAGGAGCTGACCTTGAACTGGGAGCTGTTCAATATGGACGGGCAAAATTTCCTGCTCAAGCTGACGGATACGGGATACGGCACATTTATCGGCGTCTGGGTATATCTTGACGATTTGCTCAAGCCCATCCGCTTTCTTGAATTCAACGACAATTCCCAGGTCATGTTCGCCTCCGCCGGAGGGCAGGTGCTGACTAAAAATACGACCGCGCATCCTTTGAAGCTGGTAAGCTCGGACCTGCTGCAGAAGGCTTTTACCGAGAAGGTCAAGCCGTACACCATACTGAAAAGCCAGAACGACGGCTCCGATTCAATGATCGTGAGCATACATTCGGACGTATCGGACCTCTATCTTGTGGTGCTGCTGCCTGTGAACATCCTGCTTGAAAGGCTTACGATATTCCAGCGGGTGATTTACATGACGCCCCTGATTGCAGTGGTCTTTCTGGCCTTCTTTTTGCTCTATCTGCAAAGGACGATTGCCCTGCCTGTAAAAAAACTGCTCCAGGGAATGAAAAAGCTCCAGTCGGGAGATCTGACCACGCGGCTTGATCCCTCCCGCTTGCTGGAATTCAATACCATCTATGACGCGTTCAACGACATGGCCCACCAGATAGAGCATCTCAAGAGCGGTATCTATGAGGAGCAGCTCCGGGTTCAGAAGGCTGAGATGAAAGAATTGCAGGCGCAGATTTATCCGCACTTTTTTGCGAATTGCCTGAATCTGGTTTATTCCCTCGCCCAGGTCAAGAACACCGAGTTAGTCCAGCAGCTCACACTTTATCTGGTACGGCATCTGAGGTTCATAACGCGTACGAACAGGGCGCTTGTCATATTGTCGGAGGAACTGGAGCATATCAATAATTATTTGCGCATACAGAAGATCCGGTTTCCCCAGGCTTTTGACTACAGCATTGAAATGGAGCAGGAGCTGGGTTCGGTTTCGATACCGCCTTTTATTATCCAGCCCTTTGTGGAAAATGCCATGGAGCATGGCTTCTGCTACAGGGAGAATATCCCCTTTAATGTTTGCATAAAGGTCGGCAGGAATTCCGAAGACAGCGGGGAATATATCTCCGTCAGGATAGAAGACAACGGAAAGGGCTTCCCCTCGGATATTATCGCGGAGCTTCAATCCGGCTATTATTTCAATAAGGATTCGGACAAACATATCGGAATCTGGAATGTTCAGCGCCGCTGTCAGCTGTATTACAACTCGGAGGTCAGGATTCTGTTTTTTAACGGCTCCCGTGGAGGCGCGGTTGTAGAGATGGCATTACCCGTATAAAATAAACGGCATGGGGTGATCTTATGTTCCGTGTTTTAGTTGTTGACGACGAAATATATGCGGTCAAAGGTATTGTAGACGGGATAAACTGGAGCCGTCTGGATGTTTCGGAAATCTTCGAGGCTTACCATGCGAGAGAAGCGAAAGCTATTCTCCAAAGCAAGCAGGTCGACCTTATTGTCTGCGACATCAACATGCCGGAGGAAAACGGTCTGGAGCTTCTGGAATGGGCGAAGCTGAACTACCCGGAGCTGGAGGCGGTGTTTCTGACCTGCCATGCGGACTTCAGCTACGTACGCAAGGCCCTTCAGCTGGGCAGCTGCGATTATATGCTGAAGCCGGTGATTTATGAGGAAATGGAAGAGGTGCTGCTTAAAAATTTTGAGCGGATATTAAAGGTAAGAAGCAATCACCGGGAGATGGAAAGCTTCAAAAAATACTACACAATCGAAGAGGAGTGGAAAAGGCTGCTGGAAAGCGGAGACAGGCAGGACGCCGGCGATTTGATCGGGCAGACCCTCGAATGGGTGAAGGGCCGGGACGATAACAGCCGAACTCTGATAAAGGTTCATCAGAGCATCATACAGACGGCCATTTACATCCTCAAGAAAAGGAACATGCCCCTGGACGACCTTAACAGCCTGGAATTGAGCCTTGAAGGGCATGAGATCATATGCACCGGCGAGCAGTTCAGGCAATGGATGGAGAGCGTCATCGATGTCGTGTGCGTTTCTCATGCCGAACAGTCCAGGTTCCAGAAAAACAGCGTTGTATACGAGCTCCAGAAATATATAAGGCAGAACCTCAACCGCAGGCTTACCCGCGAGGAATTATCCGAACACGTCCATTTGAACGAATCCTATCTGTCAAGGCTGTTCCACAAGGAAACAGGGATGTCCCTGTCCGATTACATACTCCAGGAGCGCATGAAAAAGGCGAAGGAGCTAATATCTGAGACCGACGAGCCCATCTACGGAATTGCAAATCAGCTGTGCTATGACAACTTTTCGTATTTTTCAAAGATGTTCAAACGGGTTTATAACATAATGCCCCAGGAATATAGAAAAAAGAGTTATACCTGCACTATCTCGGGAAAATGAGCCGGATGCGGCACAGACGCCTGATTTCTGGCTTTTCCGGTCTTTCTGCCCGTGTCCATATTATAAGGATACCATTCCTTATCCTGCCATTTTACTTTCCTTTTCTCCGGAATAAAGAGGTAACAATAGTTGCATATGATGTCACAAAATTGGTAGAGTCGCTTTTATTTCAAGTAATATAATATAAACATAAACAGGGTCATGTCTTACGAGTCATAACGCAAATTTTACAGGAGATTAGCAAATGAATATTGTTGCCAAGCGTGAAAGGGCAGGAGTCGGAGTTAACGAAAACCGAAGGCGCTGGAAAGCGATTGTCCGGCACAGGATGTTATACCTGCTGATGGTTCCGGGTGTTCTGTATCTGCTGATTAACAACTACATCCCGATGTTCGGAATTATCATCGCCTTCAAAAATTATAATTACGCAAAGGGGATTCTGGGAAGCGACTGGATATACTTTGATAATTTCAAGTTTTTATTTGCTACCAACGACGCGTATATCATGACGCGGAATACGATATTGTACAACGCCACGTTTATAGTAATGAATCTGGTACTTGCGGTGGTTATGGCGCTTCTGCTGAATGAGGTCAGGGGCAACCTCGCAAAGAGGGCTTATCAGAGCGCGGTCCTGCTTCCGTATTTTTTATCGGCGGTTATTGTGGCTTACCTGGTCTACTCCCTTTTAAATCCGGCCTCCGGTCTGGTAAACAGGTCCATTCTGGAGCCGCTCGGCATCGAGCCTGTTTCATGGTATCTGGAGCCTAAATACTGGCCGTTTATTTTTGTCATAACCAATGCCTGGAAGTATGTGGGCTATAACAGCATCATCTACATATCCGCAATGACCGGCATCGATCCCGAATATTATGAGGCAGCGACGATCGACGGGGCAAAAAAGCTGCAGCAGATCAGATATATTACCCTGCCCCTGCTGGTTCCCATAATGACTATCCTTACGATTCTCGCAGTCGGCAGAATTTTTTACGCGGACTTCGGTCTGTTCTATCAGCTCCCCATGCAGTCGGGAACGCTGTTTCCGGTTTCAAATGTTATTGATACCTATGTATATAACAGCCTTTTCACGCTGGGAGATATCGGAATGTCCTCGGCGGGAGGCCTGTATCAATCGGTAGTGGGCTTCGTACTCGTGCTGTCCACCAACCTGCTGGTACGCAAGATCAGTCCGGAAAACGCCCTTTTCTAAGGAGGAAACAGAATAATTATGAAAAACAGAGGAACTCCCTGGTTCGTACATGCAATATTTATATTTTGCTCCGCGGCTGCGATTCTTCCGGTTATACTGGTCCTGGTCATTTCGTTTACGAGTGAGACCTCCATTATTAAATACGGCTATTCGCTGATTCCGCACGAATTTTCGACGGGTGCGTACAAATACATCCTCGGCGATCCCCATCTGGTCGTCAGGGCTTATTCCAATACCATCATCGTAACGATTGTCGGAACGCTGACGTGTCTGATCATTACCTCCGCGCTGGCATATCCGATTTCAAGGAAAAGCCTCCCGTACAGAAGATTCTTCTCGATGTTTGTCGTGTTTACCATTTTGTTTAACGGCGGCCTGGTCCCCTGGTATATCATCTTTAAAAATTATTTGCATATTTACGACAGCCTGGGGGCTCTGATCATACCGGGGCTTCTGCTGAACGGCTTCAATGTGCTGGTGATGAGGACCTTTTTCGCAAACACCATTCCGGGCGAGCTCCTGGAGGCGGCGTATATGGACGGCGCCGGCGAGCTGAGAATATTCGTGCAGATAGTGGTGCCGCTGTCAAAGCCGGTATATGCGACAATAGGCTTATTCGCTACGCTGGCATACTGGAACGACTGGTTCAACAGCATGATTTTCCAGATCAAGCCCGACAATTTCAGCATGCAGTATTTACTGCAGAGAATACTGCTGAATATCCAGTACCTTTCTCAGAATACGACCAGGAGCACCAACGCAAGCGCCTCCCTGGCTACTCTGCCGGCCGAAACCTCAAGAATGGCAATGGCGATCATTGCAATAGGACCGGTAATATTCGCATATCCTTTCTTCCAGAAATACTTTGTAAAGGGCTTGACCATCGGAGCCGTAAAGGGATAATACAGGCCACCGGCCTGAATATCAATATTAATAATTTGGAGGGTAAAAAATGAAAAGAAGGTATGGAACATTCCTGCTGGCAATCGTTTTCATCTTTACGCTGGTCCTGTCCGCATGCGGAAGCGGGAACACACCCGCACCGGATGCCAACAGCGCCCCGGCGGCTGTAGAAGAGTCAGCCCCGGCTGCGGAAGCATCCTCGGCGGATACCGCGGAAGCATCAACCGGTATCGATCCAAAGACATTGAAGCCCGTTAAGCTTGTATTCGTCACCATGGGTGAGACGCCGAAGAATCTTCAGGCAGTAAACGAAGAGGCAAGCAAATATTTAACGGAAAAGATCAATGCGACATTAGAGTACCGTCCGATTACATGGGGTGAATACACTAACAAGACAAACCTTATGTTCGCATCAGGCGAAAAATTTGACTACATGTTTACCGCATCGTGGATGCATGAGTCCGAGCAGGCTGCGAAGGGACAGATACTTCCCGTGGACGATCTGATTGCGCAGTATGCTCCCGATTATCTTGCTACGGTTCCCCAGGACGTAAGAGAAGCCGGATTTATTAACGGCAAGGCTTACGGCTTGACAGGCAACAAGGAATGGGCAGCCGACAAGGGACTGGTATTCTCCAAGAAAATAGCCGATAAATACGGGATAACCCCGGATGCAATCAAAAAGCTGAGCGATCTGACACCCTACCTTGAAAAAATCAAGCAGGGTGAGCCCGGCATGGTCCCGATACAGGCAAGATCACAGGATTCACCGATGGTAGGCCAGATATCCAACAACATGTATGATATCCTCGGCGACGGACCCGGCGGCATAAGCAGAGCAGCCGGAGATACAAAGGTTGTAAATTACTTTGCTGAACCTGATTTCATGGAACAGGCCAAATTGGCCCGTGAATGGTTCCTGAAGGATTATTTCAACAAGGACGCCGCATCCGCAACCGAAATCACTTATCTGGCAGTTAAAGCCGGTAAGGCTGCCGGCTACAATCAGTCGGGCAAGCCCGGCATAGCCTTCCAGGAAAGCCGCCAGTCCGGTATGGAAATGGTATATATCCCGCTGTGCAAGCCTTATATGACCACCGGCGACGCCGCAAGCTGCGTACTGGCCGTCCCGTTTACGGCTACGGATCCCGCGCGTTCGATCATGTTCGGCAACCTGCTGCACAAGGATAAATATCTTGTCAACCTTTTGAACTGGGGTATCGAAAGCAAAGATTACGTGAAGGTATCCGAGAATGTCATCAAGTACCCTGACGGAATGGATTCTTCAAATTCAACATACAACCTGAACATGAACTGGCTGATGGGCAACCAGCTGCTTGACTACACATGGGACACCGACGATCCAAACCTTTACACCTATTACAAGCCGTTCAACGACAGCGCTGAAAGATCGAAGGCACTCGGCTTCACATTCGACCCCAGCAACGTCAAGAACGAGGTTGCGGCATATAACAACGTAGTAAACCAGTACACCGGAGCCATATACACCGGCTCGGTGGATCCCGAGGTTACGATTCCCAAGTTCGTGGAGGCCTTAAAGGCAGCCGGATGCGACAAGGTTATCGCTGAAAAGCAGAAACAGCTTGATGCGTTTGTAGCCTCCAAGAAATAATTAACAAGCTTATTTATCGAGCTAAATGCTTGGACGGTGCTGGATTTCAATAATCCAGCACCGATTTTATATGTATATTGATCATTCTATTTAAAAGGGAGAATATTATGGGAAAGTTTGCCGACAGATATTTGAAAGTATGCCCCTGGGAGGTTGTTGAGGAAGGCTTTAAGCCGGAATACGGCCGTGTCTCCGAGTCGATATTTTCCCTTGGCAACGAATATATGGGTGTGCGCGGTTACTTCGAAGAGGGGTACGGCGGGGACCGGCTGCTTGGAAGCTATATGAACGGTATATTCGAGGAAGCCGAGGTCAGGCCTCTGGGCGACTATAAGAGTATGGTGACCCATACCTGCTTTATGATCAATACCGTAGATTGGCTGTATACAAGGATAACCATAGACGGTGAGGCTCTGGATCTGGCCAGCTCAGATACCTGCGATTTTGTCCGGCGTCTTGACCTCAAAAGGGGGACGCTGACCAGGGAGCTTACCTGGAGTACCGCTTCGGGAAAGACCGTCCGGCTTTCCTTCGAACGTTTCCTGAGCATGAAAAATCCCAAGCTGGGCTGCCAGCGGATAAGCCTTGAGCCCGTAAATTTTACGGGCAGGGTAAATATTAAAAGCGGTCTGGACTTCTCGCCGATCTATGAAGGGGCCGGCAGGAGTCTGTGGAACTGCGTCAAAAAGGGTAAAGAAGAAAATATCATAGGTATTTTGGGACGGACTCAGGCCAGCGGGCATATGATATTGTCCGCCTGCCGGATAAACAACATACCTTTTGAAGATATGCGCCTTATAGAAGATGAGAAATTTATAGGCCTTGATTTCGATATGGACCTGTCCCGCGGTGTTAAGAAAGGCTTTGAGAAAATGGTTGTAAACCATACCGAAAAAAATCCTGCGGCAGGTGTTGAAAGGACCTGGACAGCGGGTATGGAAGACGCACGGAGGCATTGTACGCTCGAATATACCGCCGCCCTGGAAGAGCAGGTCAATTATTGGGCGGAGGCCTGGGAAAAATCGGACATTCTTATAGAAGGCGATCCGGAAAATCAGCAGGGTATACGATACTGCATTTTCCAGATGCACCAGACCTACCACGGCGAGGACCCGGCCCTGAATGTCGGCGCCAAGGGGCTTACGGGGGAGGCTTACGGCGGGAACGCCTTCTGGGATACCGAAACCTACTGCCTGCCCTTCTATATTTTCAACAACCCCAAAGCGGCCCGCAATTTGCTTGAATACAGGCACAGGACCCTGCCCAAGGCCATTGAGCGTGCGAGGGAGCTGGACTGCCAAGGGGCGTTCTATCCGATAGCTACCCTGGACGGCGGGGAAAACTGTGCGCTGTGGCAGCATTCCAGCCTTCAGCTGCAGGCAAGCACGGCTGTGGCCTATGGGATATGGCATTATCAGAAGCTACTGGGGGATAAGGACTTCTTATATACAAAGGGCGTTGAAATACTGATCCAGGTCAGCCGTATGCTCGCAAGCAGGGGGCAGTGGGGGCAGAACACGGGTAAATTCGGGTTTTATTCGGTAATGGGGCCCGACGAGTTTCAAATGATGGTCAACAACAATTGTTATACGAACATAATGGGCAGGAAGACCTTCGAGTATACCCTGGAGGTTCTCGGGGAGATGAAAAGCGGCTGCCCGGCGCAGCTTTCGGAGGTATGCCGGAAGCTCGGATTAAAAGAGGGAGAGCCGGAGGCCTGGAGAAGCATGGCCGAAAGCATGTATATCCCCTTTGACGAAGCCACAGGACTGTATGAGCAGCAGGAGGGCTTTTTCAATCTGCCGCACATCGACATCGGCAAAATTCCGGTCGAGGAATTCCCGCTCTATCATCACTGGTCCTATGACAGGATATACAGAAACGACATGATAAAGCAGCCGGACGTCCTGATGTTTATGTTTTTATACAACCAGGATTTTTCCGGGGAGGTCAAAAAGGCCAATTACGAATATTACGAGCCCAGGTGCATCCACGAGTCCTCGCTTTCGCCCTCCATCCACTCGATTTTCGCCTCCGAGCTGGGCAGGCACAAGGAAGCGTTCGACTTTTTCGGCTTCGCCACCCGCATGGATCTGGACAACTATAACCGCAATACCAGGGAAGGGCTTCATACGACTTCGATAGCGGCAGCCTGGATGAACATCGTATACGGCTTCGGCGGCATGAGGTCCGACGGCCGGAGGCTTGCCTTCAATCCGTCCATACCCGAAAGCTGGATCTCCTACAGCTTTAATATTTTGTATGAGGGCGTTGCTGTGAATGTCAGGGTATGCAGGGGAAATGTCGTGTTTAAAACCCTGAACGAGGCCGAAGTCCGTTTGAATGTGTACGGCAGGGAAATAACCGTTGGGCAGGACGGCGTCACGCTGGACATGCCTGCGGAATGGGCGGGGTGAATGTAAATGAAGGAGGGCGACCCGGTGAATTGGCATATTGAAGAAAATGGATACAGAAAAGACAAGATCGAGCTCAACGGGAATAAATTCCTGCAGGGCAACGGTTACAT
>JAEZJL010000301.1 GCA_023415815.1 Bacillota bacterium
CTGCAGCGTCAAACGGCATATTGTCCGGGATAGTTCTCGGGCTGGCCAGAGCGTTCGGGGAAGCGCTGGCGGTTTCAATGGTTATCGGCAATACGATACGCATCGCGGGATCGGTGCTCGATTCCACGGTTAATCTGACAAGCATTATTACAATGGATATGGGCAATACGGCTATGGGGACGGTCTGGAACAATTCTTTGTGGTCCATGGCGCTGCTTCTTCTGCTCATCTCATTTATATTTATTCTGATTATCCGCAAATTCGGTGCAAAGGGGAATCTGTACAAATGAAGCTGAAATCCGGGACTTATGATAAACTCGCATCCGCTATACTCTATGCTGTGGCAGGCTTCGCCGTCCTTTTGCTGGTTTTCTTCGTAGGCTATATCATATACCAGGGAAGGGAAAGGCTGAATTTTCATTTTATAACCTCGCCCCCGGCTATAATGGAGGAAGGCGGCGGAATCGGCCCGCAGCTCTTCAATTCGTTTTATCTTGTAGCGCTTTCCATGCTGATCACCGTACCGGTCGGAGTACTGGCCGGCATATATATGGCAGAGTACGCAAAGCCCAACCGGCTGACCGGTCTCATCCGGTTTTGCATAGAAGCGCTTGCATCGCTGCCGTCAATCGTAATCGGTCTGTTTGGCCTGCTGGTATTTGTAAGCGCCACAAAATGGGGCTATACACTGATGTCGGGAGCTCTTGCCGTATCGATACTCAATCTCCCGGTTATTACAAGGATCAGCGAGGATGCAATACGAAATGTGCCGCATCCTATCAAGGAAGCCAGTCTCGCACTGGGAGCAACCCATTGGCAGACTATATATAGGGTGCTAATCCCGTCAGCCATTCCCGGCCTGATCACCGGAATCGTCATTACCTCGGGCAGGGCCTTCGGCGAGGCGGCGGCATTGCTGTACACAGCCGGTATGAGCAGCCCGAAGCTGGATTTTTCCAATCTTAATCCCTTCAGCGCGCACTCGCCGTTAAATCCGTTCAGACCGGCGGAAACGCTGGCTGTCCATATATGGAAGGTAAATACGGAAGGCCTGGCGCCCGATTCCAGGCAGATTGCGGACGGCGCGGCGGCCATTCTGATCATCTCGGTTTTCGTGTTTAATATACTGTCGCGATTCCTGGGAAGGGCGATAAGTACAAGATTTTCCGGTAAATCATAAAATAGGACGGATGACAGATGCAGATCATGAATATAATTGATTCGAATAATAGACGCGGTATATCCGGCGCTTTATCAAAAATATACGGTATGTTCGGCGACATGAAAATCAGGACAAGAATACTGGGTATCTTTCTGGCGATTATCACTTTCGCGATCTTCGTGGTCGCAATAACCACGTCGGTAATCGGCCAGAAAAGCCTTGAAACAATGATGAAAAACCAACTGAACAACTCGGTCAGATTTGTCGGCGACCAGATCAACCTGCTGACCGGAGCTTATACTTCAAAGCAGTTCTCCCAGAAGCTGGGCTATGTTCTGACTGAAGAGCAGGCGAGCTTTAAACAGGCGCGTCTGGATGCTAGAATTTATCTGATAAATTCCGCGGGAATGGAGATCGACCGTTCCGATGTCAATAAGGAGCCGGTTCAAAAGCCCGATTTACCTGATGCTGTGATAGCAAGGGTTTTTAAGGAAAGGAACGGCGGCTTTGATTTTAACTCAGGCTCCGGTGCAAAAACCGTTTCCTTTGGGTATATTGCCGACAGAGATTGGCTGTATGCCATCGTCGTATCGAAGAGCTCATATCTCAAGCTGGTTTACAATCTTCAGATAGCCGCGGTCATTTCTGGTATCGCTTCCGCCTTATTTGCCCTATTTTTAAGTTTTCTGGGGACTAAAGGGATTATCAATTCAATTAACGAATTGAACAAAACCGTCCGCCTGGCGGATGAAGGGGAGCTTTCCGTAAGAGTCGAAGCAAGCTCGGGCGGCCCCGAAATGCGGGAGCTCGGCGGCAACCTTAATATAATGCTTTCGAATTTCGAAAACATGCTTCAGGAAATAGGGATATCCATTCAGGTGCTCAACAGCTCCAGCGGCGAGCTGACGAAGTTTGCCGAAAAAACCAACGACGCGACATCAAATATCCATTCTCTCATCTCGGATATGCTGAAGGGCTTTGCGGAGCAAAAAGGCTCCATTGAGGAGATTTCCGCTTCCAAAGGCCGGCTTGTATCCGAGGTCAAAAACATCATGGCGAAAATAGAGGATACCGGCAATATCAGCGAAGGGATGGTCAATTCGGTCTATACAGGCCAGGAATTCATAAAAAAGCTGAACGATAAAATTGGTGAAATGGAGCAAATGTCCGACCGCATCGTTGAACATGTGAAAATTCTGGATTTGAAATCCAAGACAATATATAAAATAGTCAATACCATGACCGGTATTACCAATCAAACAAAGCTGCTTGCCTTAAATGCCTCTATTGAAGCAGCCAGGGCCGGAGAACACGGGAAAGGCTTTGCGGTGGTGGCCGAAGAAATCCAGAAGCTCGCGGCGGGCTCCTCAAATTCTGCTGCCGAGGTAGCTGCGATTTTGAAGGAGATTGAAAAAAATACGCAGGAGGTCCTTTCCATCGCGTCGGACAGCAAATTCCTCACACATGAGGGAGTGGACATGTCGGTATCGACCAACCATGAATTTGAAGCGATACGGGATAAGGTCGCCGAAACCCATGACCATGTACACAGCATTTCCGTAAGCGCATCCGGAATCGAAGCGTCCCTGGAGGATTTTATCAGCGCATCGGAGAGCCTGACCCAGATCGTCAATACCGTCATGGCCAATACCGAGGAAGTGGCTCTGGTAACCGACCAGAATCAAAAGCTGTCAAATATAGTGATGGAAAACGCCCAAAAGCTGCAGGACATTTCGAGAAAGCTGGATGTTCTGCATGAGAGCCATATTGGTTAAGCGCTTTATCCGGTTATATTCAGAGAATGCTATCGAAAGCGCATCTTGGCAGAAGTAAGGATAAATTCATCAAATTCTTTAATGCAAATCCGGAACTTCCATTAGTAATTTCTGTCTAAATTATGTACAGTGGGTTATTATATGGGCAAAAGGGTTTGGCGTATATGAATAGAAAAAAGGCTTTAGGAAAAGTTGCGATTTCGTTGATGATACTTGCGGTGCTGCTCTGTATAGGAGAGCCGGACGGGAAGTCTATCGGAGATTACGTATTCGATTTTATCGGTATAGGCGCATGGTCCAACGGCAGCTCCGGACTTCATTATACCGCCTTGTTCGCGATTGCTTTATTCCTTGGCGGGCTCATAGGGGCAAAAATATATTATGGCAGCATCAAGCCCCGGTATATACTCCTGGTTATTGTATTGCTGGCGGTCTATCCGAATATATATTCAACCGCCAAAGGCTTTGTGATGGCATATTCGAAGGGCTTGAACGCAGTCGAATACGTAATAAAGGACGGCAATATCAAATACGAAATCCGGGACGGGGACCGCACGGTCAGGCTGAATGCAACGTTGAATCTGATCAATCACGGCAATAAGACAGCTGAGTTTCAGGTGGATTTTAAACCCAGCGAGCAAGTGATAAGGGATACCTTTAAAAAGAATTTCGATATAAACGTCACCGGCTTTAAATATCACGACCAGTTTGGCTTTACGGTTTCACCGCATGCACATGCGCTCATGAATGTCGAGTACGAAGCCCAAATAGACGGGAAAGACGAAATAAACGCAAGCGGGGTCATCGGCAGGCCGGGAATTATCATAAAAAATGAGGAGCAGCAGATAGAATTCGCGGGAGATAATGATTGAAAACCGCCCGGCAGCCTTCCGGGATAAGTGCTGCACGCATTCCTGCAGCATTCATAAAAACGGCCCGGAAGGAAAAGCTACTACCGATAAAAAGCTTAAGGAGGAATGCAAATGGCTCTTGTACCGTGGAATCCCTTCAGGGAATTTGATCATGCCGGCAAGGAACTGAGCAATTTTTTCGACTATCCGTCAAAGCTGTTCGGCGGGCTGTCCTCGCCCAGGGTGGATGTCTACCAGACCGATAAGGACGTGATAGTAAAGGCTGAAATCCCGGGCGTTACAAAGGAGGACCTGAACCTTTATATTGATGAAGGCTCCGTAAGGCTGTCGGGGCAGACAAAGAGGGAGAACGAATTCAAGGATGAAAACGCATGCAGGACGGAGCGGTATTACGGCACCTTTTCAAGGACCATTCCGCTGCCCGCCGAGGTGAAATCTGAGCAGGCCAAAGCGGAATACAAGGACGGCATCCTTTCCATAACCGTACCGAAGGTCGAGCCTTCAAAGGCAAAGGGAAGAAGAATTGATATCCAGTAAATAACGGGCAGTCTGGGAATGAACAGACTGCTTTTCTCTGTCAGGCTATATTCCGAAATCAAGAAAAATATCTATATGCATTATCTGTTTAAGCACCGGATTTTTATTTAAAAAACCGGTAAATCTTTCAAATATTTTTATAAGGGTTTATAATATTCCCAGTAGTAATTTTTATGCATTGCGGGGTGAGGATATGGAGCTTTACAAACAGCTTGAAGACCTTGCGAGGCAGCAGGGCATAACCTATGTCGGTGTAGCAGACCTTTCCGCCGCGGGAAGCGCGGTTCCGGAGCAGGGAGGGGATATCGTCGCGGACTATCCCTATTCCATTTCATTGGGCATCGCGCTTATAAAACCCATCGTGGATCAGCTGCCAAACCGTGAGCAGAGGGCGGCAGCGGTAAATTACAGGCTCCACGCTTATGATATCGTCAACCAGCGCCTGGACATGGCTGCCTCATTAATCAGCAGCTTTCTTCAGAGCGCCGGCTGCAAAGTGCTGCCAATACCTGCGTCAAAGAGAGCGGATGATGAAAGGATATGCGCCGTATTTTCCCACAAGCTGGGGGCCAGGCTCGCCGGGCTGGGTTGGATCGGGAAAAGCTGCCTGCTGGTTACGCCGGAGCACGGCCCAAGAGTCCGCTGGACCTCCATTCTCACTGACGCCCCTCTTGAGCCCACCGGTAAGCCGATGGAACAAAAGTGCGGAAGCTGTACCGAATGCGTTAAAATTTGCCCTGTCAGTGCCTTTACGGGCAGAAATTTTCAGGCCGGGGAGCCTCGCGAGGCACGGTACGACGCCCGCAGCTGCGAAAAGTATTTTGACCGGATGGAAGCGGACGGGAGGATACCCGTGTGCGGGATGTGCCTGTATGTTTGTCCGCACGGAAGGAAGCAGGGCGCGTAAAAATATTTACGGTTATACGGTTGATAAAGGGCGGATTTCACCGGCCGATATCGGGAGGGCTGCCATGAGCGGATACATTGTAATCAAAGAAGAAAACCCTGATTCGCCGGATGCCGCCCGTCTGATGGATGAGTT
>JAEZJL010000093.1 GCA_023415815.1 Bacillota bacterium
CATTTCAGGCCGGAAGTCAACGCTTATCTCCACACCCGGCACCACCTCAAGCCCGAGCGCTTCAGCCTCTTTCAGCGCCTCCGGCAGACCTCCCATGGTATCGTGGTCAGTTACGGCTATGGCCCTAAGGCCCTTCGACGCGGCGTAGCGCACCAGGGCGGAAGGGGTAAAGCTGCCGTCCGATGCGGTGGTGTGAGTATGGAGGTCAATCAGTCCGGTATTATCAGAAGTCATATTCAATACATTCCTTTGGCGGAAAGTTCCCTTCATATATAATTCTGAGCAGCCGGTCGAGCGTCTTCAGAGCCCTGCAGGCCTGTCCCACCGTTATAAGCCCCTCTTCGAGGGCTGTGGCCAGCTCATCGGTATCCAGCACCTTTATTTCTCCGCCCGGCATCACTTTTATGTCGATAAGCAGGTCCTCGAAAGTGTATTCATCCTTTTCGCTGTCATAAAGCACATCCACCATATCACAGTACCAGTAAAGCAGGCTGCCCGACGAATCATAAAATTTGCCGAGCTTGAAGCCCTCTTTCAGGAAAGCGTACGAAATTCCACCGTAGAAGTCCGGTCTGGGCCTGATTGTGGTCCACCGCGTTACCAGCAGCTCATCGCTCCTGTACAGTAATTCATCTCCGGATATATCCACTATTTCATAGGGTATATACCTCTTTCGCAGTATCGAGGGCTTTTTCATAGAATCCTCAGGCCTCTTTCCTAATAATATGCACAAAACTGTTTCTTTACATTATACACAATATTGTCCCAATATCAAAACGTTAATTTCCGGCGGCAGCCGCTTTGTGTCATTAATTATTTCCCACTATTTGGTATTGATTGAAGCATGTGCTATAATAATCTATCATATACCTGCGAGAAACCGGAGGAGGTCAGCATGAAAAAAATAAAAAACTGCGGCAACTGCAGCAGGGGGATATTGATGAACATAAACAAGGATATCCTGTGCAGGATAAACGGCGTCGTCACCCAGGATTTTGTATGCACGAAATATAAGGAGCTCACGGACGCGAAAATGCAAGGCGGACAGAAGTTCAAATGCGCCGACTGCGAATTCTTTATACAGGATAATCCCGAGGCGCCAGCAAATTCGGGCTTTTGCCAGCTTTTCACCGTGAGGTATTATAACGGCAGGACTAAAAACGCCTGCTCAAAATTCAGCAGAAAGAAGGAGCGCATCGTATCATAAGGACTCAAGTATTTATTTCTGCAGTCCGATAAATATATTGGACAAGCGTCAGCCATTTACATTTTTCGATATATCATGCTATTATTTATATATCGGAGTATGATCGGGTATGCGGAGGTAAATACAATTGATTCCAAATGTGTCGGATATATTTCAGCAGAAGCTGGATGAAATACAGAGCAGAATCCCTGTGAGGCTCAGAGGCGCCTCTGAAGACGGAGTTCCCTTTGAGGAATATCTGAATGATGCGGTCGCGGGTACGGGTGACGAAGCCGCGGGACTTTTGAACACGGCTGCAGCCGGCTCGGACTACAGCGCCGACCTGCAAAGAGCGCGTATTTCTCTCGCGGCCAATACGGCTCGCATGCCGGTTGACAAGGTCAGACTCATGAGCATGATTAATGAGAACATTCAGGCCGCTTCTTCCAAATACCATATCGATCCGGAGCTGATAAGAGCTGTTATCAAGCAGGAATCGGGGTTCAACCCCTATTCCATTTCCAGCGCGGGCGCACAGGGCCTTATGCAGCTTATGCCCGGCACGGCGGACGCGCTTGGCGTGGAAAATCCATGGGACATATCCGAGAATATCGACGGCGGGACAAGATATCTCAAAGATCAGCTTGTTGCCTTCAACGGCGACATAAGTCTCGCGCTGGCCGCATATAATGCCGGCCCCAACAGCGTGAGCAAATATAACGGCATTCCGCCTTATGACGAAACTCAAAACTATGTGAAAAAGGTCCTGGCTAATTATAGCCAATATTCTCAAAATAAATAGTATCCACACTATCCACACATTTATCCACACAAGAAATTCCTACAAATTGCGTGGTTCGTGCCATATTTCCACATAATACACATACCCGCTTGTTACATTTTTCTTCAATTTACAGACTTGTGGATATAGGCCGGAAGTCCCATTTACGTATGGGCAAGACGGGTTATTATGTGAACTGCGGGTTTCGACACTTTTCAATGAACGTCGATAATTTACAATTGACACTGATACCTGACAAATCTTGAGATTATAGTTTTTATTTGTGGAAAACCATAGTTATCCACAAGCAGTATGGGGTAATTTCTTGAAGAGAAATGTACAAAAAACTCAGAACCGGATGCCTTCGAGGCTTTTACTCGGGCAATTTGACGGTCGCAGAATGTACAAAAAGCTCAAAATCGACGTCTTCGGGAGACTTTATTCGCCAAGCTTCAAACCCGGCACCGCATTCAGATTCAGCCCGGATACTTTTCCGGAAACATACTCGTAATAAGCCGCGCAGGCTATCATTGCGGCATTGTCCGTGCACAGGACAGGTTTCGGATAATACATGTCCATCCCGTTATCGGCAGCGGCGGCTCTCATATTCTCCCTGAGCAGGGAATTGGCTGCGACGCCTCCCGCCAGCGCGATCTTTTTTACTTTCTTCATCCTTGCCGCCTTGAGCGTATTGTTGACCAGGACGTCCACCACAGCCTTCTGGAAGCTGGCGCACACATCCTCCAGGACTATCCTGAGGCCCTTCTGCTCCATACCGTTGAGGTAGTTCAGCACAGCGGTCTTAAGCCCGCTGAAGCTGAAATCAAGACTTCCGTCGCTGAAATATACACGGGGAAAGGCGATTGCCCCGCTGTCTCCTCCGCGCGCCGTTTTGTCAATCAGCGGGCCGCCGGGGTAACCGAGCCCCACGGCCCTGGCGATCTTGTCGAAGGCCTCGCCTGCCGCGTCGTCCCTGGTCTGTCCCAGTATTTCAAAGCTTTTGTAGCCTTTGACATGGACGATATGGCTGTGGCCCCCTGAGGCGACAAGGCAAAGAAATGGCGGCTCCAGCTCCGTATGCTCCAGATAGTTGGCTGCGATATGGCCCTCTATATGATGTACGCCGACAAGCGGCCTGTCCAGCGTATAGGCAAGCCCTTTGGCAGCCGAGAGTCCTACCAGAAGCGCTCCTACAAGGCCGGGTCCGTAGGTAACGCCAATCACATCGACAGCCTCAAGCTCCGTAGAAGCCTCCTCAAGCGCCTGGCTGACAACCGGCAGAATGAGCTCGACATGCTTTCGCGACGCTATCTCGGGGACTACCCCCCCGAATTTTTTGTGCAGCTCCACCTGGGAGGAGATAACATTGGACAGGATTGTCCTTCCGTTTACTACAACCGAAGCCGAAGTTTCGTCGCAGCTCGTCTCTATTCCCAGCACCGTTATATCCTTCAAATTATGCACCTTCACCCATACGGCGGCCCTTTGCGGGCGCCGTGTATAATTAAAAATACTATTTTACAGCTTATGATAGTATAACACTTTTTTCCGTATTTAAAAACAGATATTAAAGCAGAGGCCGGCAAAACGGAACAGCTTAAAAAAAAACATGGAGTTTTGGCTCCATGCCCCTCAATAGGAGAAATGCTAATGTTCTTTTCAATAATATCAGAAAATTTTTCCAAGCAACATAGCCGATTGTGCCCATAAACGCAGGCCATTAGTCCTATTTTCAGGCCTCCGGCCCTGTATGAGAATGCCGTTCTGCGAGCATGGGTCCCACGGACCCCGGCTGTTTCCGTACCCAGGCAAATGCTGCTGTCCGTTCGGCCATACGGTACTTTCGAGGCCCTGAACATCTCCAGTACGCAAAGCTCAGGGTACTGCCTGGAAGCCCTTGTCGATCGCAGGCGAGGCTGCAAGAACAGGCACCGCCGGTATCTGCATGGGAGTCTGGCCCGCCTTCTCGACGGTACTGCTAAAGGTGTGCTCCAGCACCTGCGCTATGTCGTCGACAGCTACGACTTCAATGCCCATGTCGTTGAAGCTTTCCTGCCAGTTATCCCTGGGCACAAGCACTTTGTTTATGCCTGCGAGCTTGGCGGCCTCGACCTTGGCGGCAACGCCTCCGACGGGCTTTACGCTTCCGCGGATCGACAGCTCGCCCGTCAGGGCCAGGTCATTGCTTATGGATATGTTCCTGACAGCCGAATACACGGCCGCCGCTATAGCAATACCGGCAGACGGCCCGTCGATCGGTATTCCGCCGGGGAAATTCAGATGGATGTCAAATTCCTTCACATCGACGTCGAGGAATCTCTTAAGCACGGTCAGGACGTTTTCCACCGAGGCCTTTGCCGAGCTTGTCTTTTTGAGCTTCTGGCCCCTTCCGTCCATTTCCTCCTCCTCGATGATACCCGTGACCTTTATGGTGCCTTTGCCCGCAAGGGCTTTCATCGCGGAGACCTCAATGTCGATGACAATTCCGGTGGCATTCCCGAAAACAGCCAGGCCGTTGACGCAGCCCACCCGTTTCTCGACAGCGCCGACCTTTTTATCTATGCGCGGGCTGTAGTGGCCGAATTCCAGCACCCATTCAATATCCTTCTTCATTATTGTGTTCCTGCCCTCCACCTGGACCACCCCGCCGGCTATCTGAATGATGTTTACCGCGTCGCGGCCGTTCTGCGCATAGCGCGCAATCACGTCCTCAATGCCGTCCTCCACCCTGAAGCCGCCCCGGATGGCCGCATTTCTGGCGATTATGGCGACCTCGTCGGAAAGCAGCGGCCTGAAGAAAATCTCGACGCACCTCGACCTCAAGGCCGGAGGCAGATCCTCCGCGGTCCGGGTGGTGGCCCCGACGAGCCTGAAATCGGCAGGCAGGCCCTTTTGAAAGATTTCATGTATATGCGAAGGTATGTTGCTGTCCTCGGAGCTGTAATAGGCGCTTTCAAGAAAAACCTTCCTGTCCTCCAGCACCTTCAGCAGCTTGTTCATCTGGATGGGATGAAGCTCTCCTATTTCATCTATGAACAGTATACCTCCGTGAGCCTTTGTCACCGCGCCCTGCTTGGGCTGCGGGATACCGGCCACTCCGTACGCTCCCGCGCCCTGGTATATCGGGTCGTGTACCGAGCCGATCAGCGGGTCCGCTATGCCGCGTTCGTCAAAGCGCAGTATTGTCGCGTCTACCTCAACGAAGCGGGCCTCTTTTGTAAAGGGTGAAATAGGAGCGTGTCTGGCCTCTTCAAGGATCACCCTTGCGGCAGCCGTCTTGCCTATCCCCGGAGGCCCGTAAATAATGACGTGTTGCGGGTTGGGGCCACAGAGCGCAGCCCTCAGGGCCTTCAGGCCCTGCTCCTGTCCGATGATATCGCACAGCGCCGCAGGCCGCGTCTTTTCGGAGAGCGGCTCCGTCAGCTTTATTTCCTTCAGCCGCCTGAGCTTTTCCAGCTCCTTGCGAGATTCCTTTTCAATGGCGCTCTTGTTTCCCTGCTGGGATTTGAGCAGGTTAAGGAAATACAGGCCTATAATGACGGAAAAAAAGAACTGTATGATTAGAAGGGTGCTTGTAAGCATTCTGTTTCCTCCCGCAGCAAAAAGTTTCACTTTGCATAGTATCTTCCTTATCCGTAAATTTATCCGGCTTTAATCGCACAAAGCGAACCTTTTAGTTAAGGCCCTGGGAAAAGTCGACGGGCGTCCAAGTCCCCGCCTTTTGTAAATTGACCTTCCACCTCCGATTTCAGTACTAAAAAAGCCCCGGCATAACATATGCCGGAGCCTTTACAGCATCCCTGCGGACTGCTACACCCGCATGTCCCTTTTTTTATAGGAAACATAGGTCACACAAGCCATTATGCCTATAATGGCAACCGATAAAATTACGAATACAGGCTCAAGCCTTCCTTCCGCCAGCAGCCTCTCGGCTTCGAAATATTTAAAGGGGGTTATATATTTCAAGGCGTCAAGCTTGGTGTCGATGCTTATCGCGGTGGACAGGACGAACGTGGCGAGCAGCACCGCCGAAGCGATGGGGGCGGCGGCCTTCGGACGCCTGACCGCGGCTGCCGTACCGGCGCCGATGAATAAAAACAGCAGCTGAAGGATGAACATTCCGGCCATAAATAACAGTATTTCGCCTGTGATGTCCTTTCCTCCGGCATATTGTCCGATAATAGCTATTGAAAGTACCAGCGTGACGATATTGAACACCGCTATAT
>JAEZJL010000094.1 GCA_023415815.1 Bacillota bacterium
CTTCAGATAAGGGCGGACAGTCTTTCAAATCCTCGTAGGGACCGGGTAGAATACGACTTTACCCGGTTCTTGAATTTCAGAAGGACGGTTTAAACGGGGGTGTCGGATGCAGAAAAAAAGGCTTGTATTTTATATCATATCGGCTGCCGCCGTTTTACTGACGGCTTACTTAATTTATCGCTTCAGGGCTGGGCTGGGGAGGATTATAACGCCTTTCCTGCTGGCTGTCCCAATAGCATATATCGTCAGGCCGATAGCCGTTAAGCTGCAGAACAGGAAAATTCCCTGCGGTACGGCGATTCTGCTGGTCTACCTCTTTTTCACGCTTGCACTTGCGGCGGCCTGCATATTCTTTTTTCCCGAACTCATCAACAATACCAGGGAGCTCCTTGCTACGCTTCCGGACATTATGAAAAAGTACGAGCAGCTGCTGAACGGCCTTCTGTCCGCCATCCAGACCAGCGATTGGTCCGATGACGTCAAGGAGATGATTTTCCGCGAGATACAGGACGGGATCACACTGGTTGAGAATTATTCCGCAATGCTGCTTAAAAAGTCCATGGACATGATTTTAGACACTGTAAAGCTGATAGTAAACATAACTATTTCTATGATCGTAGCCTACTACTTTATAAAAGACGCTTCACAATTCAGGGAGCTGGCGCTTTCTCTGCTGCCCAGGCGCTGGAGGAGCGGTGCGGCAGGCGTTGGTATAGAGATAAACCGCATACTTTCCAGCTTCATACAGGGACAGCTCCTGACGGCGCTCATAGTCGGAGTGATGGAGACGGCCGGCCTGATGCTGCTACAGGTCAGATATCCGCTGGTACTGGGCATGATCGGGGGTCTGGCAAATATCATACCGTATTTCGGGCCATACATAGGCGCCATACCTGCGGTTGCCGTAGCGCTGATCCAATCGCCTCTCAAGGTGGTGTGGACGATTTTGGTTTTTGTAGTGGTCCAGCAGATCGACAATTCTTTCATCTCTCCCAAGATTATTGAAGGAAAGCTCGGACTTCATCCGGTGGCCACGATACTGGCCGTGCTGGTAGGAGGCGAGTTTTTCGGCATCCCCGGAATGCTGCTCTCGGTTCCCGTCATGGCAATCATCAGGGTCATACTGCGCAAGCTTGTGGACTCTGTGGCCTGAAGCCAAAAAACCCACTATATAAGACAAGGCCTTGTATATTTTCAAGAATAGACCGTACAAACCTGATCAAAAAAGAGCCTGGCCATTGAAGAGTTGCTTTATGCCATTGTATAATATAAGTGCTCGGAGTAAAGGAAGGTACACATGGATCTGAAGAACAATAAGGGCCTTACTTTAATAGAAGTACTGGTTGCGATGGCGATCCTGACGATCTTTGTCGTAGTTGCCTTTCAAACCCTTTTTACCGCGATAAAGGCAAGGGACATAAGCAGGGAGAGACTCCAGGCAATAGAGCTTTCCTCCAGTGAAATGGATGAAATTAAATCCTGCCGCAGCAGCTGGAAAAATGCAAACGGTCTGGAGGCATGGCTGACAAGCAATGGCTACATAAAAACGGGCAATGTTTTTAATAAGGTTGTGAAGGACAGCAACAACATCAATTACAGCACAAACGTAAGCATCAATAAAAACACGGACGTGGACGGATTGCTTGAAATAAGCATCACCGCGTCTTCTCCAAATGCAAGCCGGATCAACATTATAACCCGCATAAGGGAAGAGTGATGGCGTGAACGGAAAGAATATTTATTCAGGCTATAAGGGCTTCACACTGCTTGAGCTTATAATAGCTCTGGCAATACTGTGTCTTGTGCTGGGCATTGCATATCCGGTGATGGAGCTGAACAATAAGGCGACGTCAACCCAGCTCAAGGAGTCCGCCCAGCGTACCGAGGTCAGAACGGCGGCAGGCTATCTGACAAATGACATCAGATATTCAAAGGACGCCTCTTCAGGCGGCCAATCAAGCCTTACCGTCGTTGATAAGGATAATGTGACGATACGGTACTATATCGATACGGACGCGAAAGGAAATACGTTTCTGGCGAGAGATAAGAACGGCGTAGTATCTGCGCTTAAGGAGATCAGGAATGCCGGCTTTGCAATAAAGAACAGCAAAAAGCTTGTAGAGGTCAGCCTGGTCACCGACATTGAAAACAGCAAGCACGTCGACTTCAAGGTCAACAGGCTGCTGCCCGATCTAACCGCGGATTGGCAGGCGATCCGGCCGGTGAAGGAGACCTTTGAGCAATTCGTTAAAAACAAAAACATATTTGTATTTGGAAACAATATGGAAATGCATGGCGGTTCGCTGGTAGCAGGCTTGGATACCACTGTTTGTTTCAGACAGGGCCTGACCCTGGATAATGGTGGACACATAGCTACAAAAAAGGCATATATCAACGGGAATGTCGAATTATCGGGCGGCGCCACAGTCGGTAACAACGATAGCGAGACATATGTGGACGGAAATGTAAATGTGTCAAATGGCGCCAATATCTACGGAAAATTGTTTTATACGAAAGGCTTGACCGGGAGCATAAATGCCGTATGGCAGAAGGTTGACGCTATACAATTCCCTGATTTCAATATTCCCCCTTTAAAGGCGGATACCTGGTATAAAACAAATGGCTATTCCTCAATTGCGACTGACAGAGACAATATGAGATTTTTTGGAAGCAGCTACACCGGAGGCGGAGGTGTAAGCTTCAATAATGCTATAATTGTCAGTAAGGGCAATATATCATTAGGAAACGGCGTCCACATCAGCGGAATCTTGTTCGCTCCCAATGGAACAGTGACAATTGAAGGAGGCTCAGGATTCACCGGAATAATCGTTGCAAAAAAGGTAGTTATTTCAAATGGCGGCAACGTAATTTTCCAATCTGTCGACAGCTTTGAAAACCTTCCATTTTGAGGTGGTTTACATGAAATATCTTAAAAGCCAAAGCGGTTCCGCACTCATAACGACGTTAATATTGGCTGCTGTGGTTGTAATAATAGGCGCCGCCTTACTGCTTTCGGTGACATCGGAAATAAGAATGAATGAAAGCATGGAGCGGAGGATAAGTGCAACATATCTGGCGGAAGCCGGCATCGAGCACGGCCTGAGCATCCTGGAAAGCACGCCTGCCGGCCGGAATCCCGCGCTGCCCCCCGGAGAGTTCAGATTGCTCAATGAAGCGGGTAAGATATATGCATATCAGATAATTGAAATAAGCAATTCTTTGATACGATCCAGGGGCAGTGAAATAATAAACGGTGTGACAGTAAGCGAGGTAACCATAGAAGCGTCAATAGACGAAAACGGCGCCGTAACCGTCCGTTAATCCGGGCAGGCGGCGGTTGCTGTGAAAGCAAATTTGATTTAATGCAATCACCTGTGCAGGCTTATTCGTAAGGGCATGCTTCCTGGACGTCCGATAACTGTAGGGGAACAGGCTGCGCCGGTACTTAATACGCTTGACACCATACTGCTACTTATATAAAATCTATATGAACTGCGGAAAAGAAAATTGCGATAAGAGGATGAAACAATGGAAAAACTAGGACTTAATGAGATAAGGGAACGTTATCTGAGCTTTTTTGAAAGCAAGGAGCACCTGCGGCTGCCGAGCTTTTCGCTGGTGCCGCGGAACGATCCGAGCATTCTGCTCATAAATGCCGGGATGACGCCTTTAAAGCCGTATTTTACCGGGCGGGAGGAGCCGCCGAGAAAGAGGGTCACCACCTGCCAGAAATGCATCAGGACGCCGGATATAGAAAATGTGGGCAAGACGGCGAGGCATGGGACCTTCTTTGAGATGCTGGGCAACTTCTCCTTCGGAGACTATTTCAAAAAGGAAGCGATACCGTGGGCCTGGGAATTCTTCACCGAAGAGATGAAGATTCCTGCGGACAGACTCTATGCTTCCGTGTATGAAGAAGACGACGAAGCTTACGACATATGGAGCAAGGATGTCGGAGTGCCTGCCGGACGCATCGTCAGGCTCGGCAAAAAGGACAACTTCTGGGAGCATGGCACAGGCCCGTGCGGGCCCTGCTCGGAGATATACTTCGACAGGGGCGCCGATAAGGGCTGCGGTAAGCCGGACTGCGCGGTCGGCTGTGACTGCGACAGGTATATCGAGGTCTGGAACCTTGTTTTCACCCAATTCAACAGGGAAGAGGACGGCACCTATTCCAAGCTCAGCAAAAAGAACATCGACACCGGTATGGGGCTTGAACGCCTTGCCTGCGTCATGCAGGAGGTCAACAGCCTGTTCGAGGTGGATACCATACGGAAAATACTTGATTATATCTGCGGCAAAGCCGGTGTAAACTACGGCGCGGCGTATAAATCGGACGTCTCCATCAGGGTCATCACCGACCACATCCGAAGCACGGTTATGATGGTTTCGGACAGCATCCTTCCCTCCAACGAGGGCAGGGGCTATGTGCTCAGAAGGCTTCTCCGCAGGGCTGCCAGACACGGAAAGCTGCTGGGCATAAACGACGCCTTCCTGTATGATGTTGCGCGCGTGGTTATAGAAGAATCCGGAAGCGCATACCCTGAGCTTGCCGAGAAGGCCGACTACATCTGCAAGGTGATAAAAATCGAAGAGGATCGGTTTGCGGCCACGATAGACCAGGGCCTGAGCATCCTGACGGATTTCATTTCGGAGATAAAGGCGCAGGACGGCAAAATCCTGCCCGGCAGCATGATATTCAAGCTGCATGACACCTATGGCTTTCCGCTTGACCTTACAAGGGAGATTGCCGGGGAGAACGAAGTCGAGATCGATGAGGACGGCTTCAGGACGGAGATGGGCGAGCAGAGGAAAAAAGCCCGTGAGGCTGCAAAAAGCAGGGAGCTGTCGGCGTGGGGACAGGAATCCGTCGCAGGACTCGACAAAAATATAAAGACGGAGTTTGTAGGCTACGACGTTGCAGACGTCCAGGCCGGGATAATATATATCATAAAGGACGGCGAGCTTGCGGAAAATGCCCAGGAGGGCGACGAAGTGACCGTAATCCTCGACAGGACGCCTTTCTACGCTGAAAGCGGCGGTCAGACGGGCGATACCGGAAGCATCGAAACGGCCGACGGACTGGTAACAATCGGCGACTGCCGGAAGACGCCGGACGGGAAATACCTTCATATAGGGACGGTTGAGCGGGGCATTAT
>JAEZJL010000123.1 GCA_023415815.1 Bacillota bacterium
GTTGAGGGCAAATCGGCAATTGCCTGAAACTTGACAACGTACATATTAATATAGTAAAGTTAAGGAAAAGATAATCGATATAAGGGTGGTGGAATGTAAGTGGAGGATAATCCTGGAGAAGAAGAAAGTAGTATAGTTCTATCCAAATTATTCCTGAAAGCAAAAGTGTGTGTAACGCCGTTTTTTTATCCGAGGCCATAAGACGCCCAGTATTATTTGTGGGGTGAATTATGACTTTTTTAATTTATCGGGCCCGGAATTATTAAATGGAGGATGAATAGAATTGTTTACCGAGCTTTTGCTTTTATTGATGCTGATTGCGTTGAATGCGTTTTTTGCGGCATCCGAAATTGCTTTGATATCCCTGAACGACAACAAAATCAAGATTATGGCGGAGGAAGGCAATAAAAAGGCCATATTGGTGAAAAAGCTTTTAAGCGAGCCAAGCAGGTTCCTTGCGACCATTCAGATAGGCATAACCCTTGCCGGCTTTCTCGCAAGCGCGTTTGCTGCCGAAAGCTTCGCAGACCGGCTGGTGAATTATTTGAAAACAAAGCAGGTGCCTGTCTCCGAAAGCGTATTAAAAACTATCGCCGTTATATTCATCACAGTTATACTTTCTTATTTTACCCTTGTTTTAGGCGAGTTGGTACCCAAAAGGCTGGCAATGAAAAAGGCCGAGCCGATCTCGTTTTTTGTCGCAGCGCCTTTGAATTTCCTGTCTGTTTTCGCCTCACCCTTTGTCAGACTGCTTACGGCGTCGACCAACTTTTTCGTGAGGCTTTTCGGCGTTGATCCCAATGCAGACGAGGAACATGTCACGGAAGAGGAAATCCGCATGATGGTGGATGTAGGCGAGGAAAAGGGCGCCATCCACGAAAGCGAAAAGGAAATGATCAACAATATATTCGAGTTTGACAATAAGATCGTGTCGGATATAATGACCCACAGAACGGAGATCGTCGGCATTTCCGTTTCTTCGAACCTCAAGGATGTGATTGCCCTGATCAACAGGGAAAAATACACGAGGTTTCCGGTTTTTGAGGATGACATCGACAACATTATCGGCGTACTGCATGTCAAGGATTTGCTGCAGTTCCTGGAGGACAATGCCCAGGAAGATTTCAGCCTGAAAAAAATAATACGCCATCCGTATTTTATCCCCGCCTCTAAAAAAACCGACGAGCTGTTCAAGGACCTGCAAAGCACAAAAACACACATGGCGATTGCGATCGACGAATACGGCGGAACTGCCGGCATAGTAACCATAGAGGATTTGATAGAGGAAATCGTCGGAAACATATTCGATGAATACGATGAAGAAGAAAAGGAAATAGAAAAGCTGGATGAAAATACTTTTATTATAAACGGTACGGTAAGCCTGGATAAGGCCAAGGATTTCCTTGATGTCGAGCTCCCCACGGAGGATTATGAGACGCTGAGCGGCTTTTTAATCGGTCAGTTAGGCAGGATACCGGGAGAAGAGGAAAATCCCGTCCTCGAATTCGACGGCTTGGTTTTCAAAGTTGAAAAAATAATTGAAAAAAGGATAGCCAGGGTCAAGGTCTGCAAGGCCTGAGCACCTGCAGGGGACAGTTCTGCGGAACGGACATACGGACTGGTGTTTTGCCAGTCCGTTATTTATCGGTGAAAGGGGTGCATGATGGAGAGCATATTGTCCGAAGAAAAATTTGCTTTTCTAAAGGAGGCCGATAAAGCTTTTATCATCGATTTTAACAACAGGATGAATGAGCTTGGCTATGAGTATGGCAATCATATCGGCAGCGGCTTTTGCTGGGGGAAATACATGCTCATTTATACGAAAACCGGGGCAAAATCCAAGAATGTCGTGGCTCGCATTTATATGAGAGACGACGGAATCGTGCTGAGACTGTTCCTGAACGGGATAGACAAGCATAGGGAATATATTGAGAGCTCCAACGAGCATATCCTGGATGTGTTCACAAACACATACGGCGACTGCGGCCGCTGTCACAACGATAAAAACGGCGTCTGCAAATTCAGGAAAGCTTACATCATCAACCACCGGAATATTGAAAAGTGTAACGGCCGTACCTTTGAGTTCTGGTATCCTAAAATATCTGGAATCTCCGATTACATGGGCCTCCTGGCCGAATTCTACCCCCGGAAAAAGGGGAGATAGTCCTTCGCCCGGGAGGACAGCCTATAACAGAGGAGGACTCGACCTGCGACGCTAATATAAACGGTTTTACCGTTATGCTTAAAGGGATATCAGGCGATTTAGCTGAAATATATACAGATGAGGTAACAGACACGTCTCCGGATCGACTTATCCGGTTGGCGGCAGGACAGGAGTAAGCTTGATGAAAAGGATCCTCGTGATTGGAAGTTCCAATGCCGATCTGGTGGTGCATGTGCCCCGCATGCCCGCCGTTGGTGAGACTGTCAAAAGCCTTTCAACGGACAGACTGTCCGGAGGAAAGGGTGCGAACCAGGCATACGCCTGCGGGAAGCTTGGCGGAAACGCGGCTTTCTTAAGCGTTGTGGGCAATGATGAGCATGCGGAGGTTTTGATCGGCAACCTGAAAACGGCCGGAGTGGATACCGGAAGGATGGAAAAGGCTGACGGCTGCCCAACGGGGATGGCCTTGATTTATGTGAATAACCAGGGCGACAACAGCATTGTTGTAATTCCCGGCGCCAATGAACGATGCGATGTGGATTATTTAATTAGGCAGGATGGCGCGATTGCGGAAAGCGATATTGTTATGCTGCAGATGGAAATTCCGTCTGACAGTGTTTACTATGCGATCGAAAGGGCAAAGGAGCTGGGCAAGACCGTTATTTTGAATCCGGCTCCCGCGCCGGACGGCATCCCGGAGGAAATATACCGTATGCTCGATTTCATCACCCCGAATGAAACAGAGCTGCAAAGGCTTACCGGGCTTCCCATTGACACTGAGGAAAAGCTGATAACGGCTGCCAAAACGCTTTTAAGCCGCGGTGTTTCCAATGTGCTGGTCACCCTGGGGGCAAAGGGCGCAATGCTGCTGAACAGAGATACGGAGAAGCTCTTCGCTGTGCCACGGATAAAGGCCGTAGACACGACCGCTGCCGGGGATACGTTCAATGCCGCTTTCGCCGTCAGGCTCGCCGGGGGGGAGACCTATGAGGAGGCCGTCCGTTTCGCCAACCTCGCATCTTCGCTGGCCGTTTCCAGACCGGGCGCGCAGGCTTCCGTCCCGTCGCTGCGGGAAGTCCTTGATTTTGCGGATTCGCTTCGGGGAGTTGTTTGGGGGTACAGTTCCGCGGAATCGTGTAAATAAAGCTTATGGAAGTACCTTTAGGCAAAAGCTTCAGAGGGGGACAGTTCTTTAGAAAGTC
>JAEZJL010000125.1 GCA_023415815.1 Bacillota bacterium
CTCTTGTCTTTATCGCCGCCGGACAATCAAAAAAAGCGGGCCTGCAAGACAAAGCATTCAAATAAAACGTATTATCTGATATAATCCATACTAAATAGTATTTTACCTGGGGGGCATTCATGCAGGAAATCACCTATTCCCTGAAAGGCGGAGAAGAGGACTCCGACGGCTATTACAGGGCTTCGGCGGCGTTTGCCGGCGAGGTGCTGTCGGTAATGGACAGCCTCGCTGGCTCAATTATATATAAATATATGCGGCATATCGGAGAAAATCCGGAGGAGACAGGCCTGGAGCAGGAGCATGGTTTTGAGCTTCTGATCCTGGGCACTCTCTGGCAGGTGTACGGAGGCGACGCGGCGGGGCTTGACAGGGCTCCGGGGCAGCTCCTGACGGGACTTTCGAGGCTGAGAAGCCAGGGTGGTGTATTGAAGCCCGGAATTGACTTCATCCGGGGCATTATGTCCACATTATTTCTTTCACCCGATATCAACGACAGCGATTCCATTACGGAGCCCACGCCCGGAGAATTTGACAGGCTTCTTCACTGGCTTGAGGCCACGGGAGAATTCAACAGGGAAGCCGAGAGACTGCGGAAATGGCAGGGCTATATAGATACGCTCGAACAGAATGAAGCCGTGGACCTGCTGGCAACGGCGATGACCCTGGCCGCATGGTTTGAGGACGCCAGCCTCGAAGCGCTGGGAAGATACACCGAAAACGTGGAGAATTATCTGAACGAAGTCCGTCCCGGCAGGTACTGGCACGAGGACGTCATATTCTGCGGAAGGCGCAGGGTGGAATATCACCTGAACATGGCCGGCGCCGAGATAATGAACTGGATTTACCGGAAGGAATTTGAGGCGACTACCAAAAAGGCGGTCATCCTTCCGGCGTGTATGCGAAGCCGTCCGTCGCCGGACTGCAAGGCCGTGTCCGATAACGGTGCGCTGCTTTGCAGGGGATGCTCCGGCGAGTGTGCCGTCAATGGGCTCAGCGCGCTCGGAAAGCGTTACGGCTTTAAGGTAATCATGATTCCGCACGAGTCCTCGCTTTCCTCCTCCAGGACGGAAAAGCCGCTGCTTGACAGCGATACGGGCGTTGTTGGCGTTGCCTGCATCCTGAACCTGATATCCGGCGGCTGGATGATGCGGAATATGGGTATACCCGTCCAGTGCGTGCTGCTGGACTACTGCGGCTGCAAAAACCATTGGAGCAGGGAGGGCGTGCCGACCGGCATCAATGTCGGGCAGCTGAAAAAGATTCTCGGCCTGTAATTTTTTTTAAAATTATGGAACCAAAGGCGCGATATGCCAGTCTAATTTATTGATTTTCTGTCATAAGGGCAGGAAACACGCCTCCCCATGTGACGGACCGGGTGCCGCTGCCTAAGGAGAGGGGACACATCTCTCCCGCCGAAGGGCTGTGCGTCGAGATATGTCCCGCTGTTCAAGGAGAGGGGACACATCTCTCCCGCCGATGGGCTGTGCGTTGAGATATGTCCCGCTTTTGATATAAAAAAAGGAGATGACCGAACCATTTGGAAAGCATCATTGAATTGACAAATTTGAGGAAGGTCTACAGGATAGGGAATGAAAAGGTGGTCGCCCTGGACAATGTCAGCATGAACATTGAAAAGGGTGAATTTTGCTGCCTTCTTGGAACTTCCGGCTCCGGGAAGTCCACGCTGCTGAACATGATGGCCGGTCTCGAAAAGCCCACCAGAGGCATTATCAGGATTAAGGGGGAGGCCATCGAAAAAATGAGCGAGAAGAAGCTCGCCCGTTTCAGGCAGGAGCATCTCGGCTTTGTATTCCAGTCCTACAACCTGCTTCCCACGCTTACGGCCATTGAGAATGTAAGCCTTCCTCTGACCTTCAAGGGCATATCCAGGAGCGTCAGGGAGAAAAAAGCCGCGGCAATGCTGAAGGCGGTAGGGCTGACAAGCCATGCAAAGCACAAGCCCTCGCAGATGAGCGGCGGTCAGCAGCAGAGGGTCGGCATCGCCAGGGCCTTCGTCGCGACGCCGGAAATTGTTTTTGCGGACGAGCCCACCGGAAACCTGGATTCAAAGACAACCAAGGAGGTCATGGGGCTGATAACCGAAATGGCCAGGAAGAACCGCCAGACACTGGTCATAGTGACCCATGATCTGGAGATTGCACGATATGCGGACAGGATTGTACATATCCTGGACGGAAACATAGAGAAAATAGAAACTATAAAAAAAGCCGGGGGGTCTGACAATGAAGAAGTTTTTGACAATGCTGCTGGCGTTGCTGGTATGCCTGCAGGTATTTAGCGCGGGGGTTGCGCTTGGAGCTGAAGTAAATACGGACTACATAACCTCAAAAATAAGCAGTTCCTTGCCTAATAATATTGAAGAAGGAGATAGAATAAATCTAACACTGAATTTGAAAAATACTTCAGATTTTGATTTAAGTCAGGTGTCTTTTACAATTGATGGTGACTCTTCCTTCAGGATAAATGGCGAAGGTACAATCAGTTTAGGTGATATGGTTAAAGAAAGTGGAGAGAATCCGCTAGTATTAGACTTAACCTATACCGGCTCGGGTAAGGAGCTTAAGTTTACATTGAGATACAATGACGGTACAAATAATTGTGTTCAGCCACAGAGTATTTTTGTTAGCCAGGCTTCTCCAGGCAGCGACACACCGTCACAGCCATCGGCACCGTCGGATCCCTCAAAATATCAGCCCAAGCTGGAAATCAGCAGTGATAGTTCCACTACCACCGTTACGGCCGGGAACACAGTTACGGTCAATTATCCGGTTAAAAATTCCAGCCTTTATAGTGCGCGTTATATCAAAATGACGCTAGAGCTCGAAGACAAGCAAAAAGCGCCATACATACTGGATAAGCTTGAACTGAAGCAGACAATCGACATTCTGGGTCCAAATGAAATAAAAAACGCCGCATTTGAGATGAAGGTTTTGAATACGGCTCCTGAAGGTATCTATGCTTTGAAAGTTAGCTACCAGTATTATAGCATGAATGGTTCTAATTTTGACAGTACTGAAACGGTCTACCTGAAGGTCAGGAATAACAATGTGATGCCCAGGCTGATTGTGGACGGCATCTCGTTGACGCCTGCAGGCGACGCGGCTGGCGGCTCTAATCTGAAAATAAACCTTAAGAACATAGGCAACCTGCCGGCGAAAGATATCAAGATAACCCTGGAGGGCCTGAAAAGCGGCGGGTTTATGACTTACAACTCAACGGATGTCAAATACCTGAACAAGATCGACGGAAATTCCACCGGCTCGGTCACATACCTCCTTTCCGTGCCGGGCAGCGCTGCGGACAGCAGTAACGGGCTGACGGTCAATATGAGCTACCGCGATGAGATGGGCGCGCCTTATACGGATAAAAACCAGATATTCCTGCCTACCGACAGCAGCAGCGGCGGCAAACCGGAGCTGTCTTTCGACAATGTGCAGTCGCCGCAGGGCGCAGTTGGGTCAAACCACGATTTTGCGGTAAGCTTCGACCTTGCGAATAAAGGCGGCAAAGCCAAGAACATCAAGGTTTCCCTGACCACCGACAAGGAGGTTGTAACAAGGACTCTCAGCACGGTATCCCTTGACAGCCTGGATAAAGGCGCTTCCAAAAGGCTGAGCTTTACGCTTTTTGCCACGGACGACGCTGTTACCAAAAACTATCCGATAGCCATTACTCTGGATTATGAGGACTCCTACGGGACTAAATATAATGCGACGCAGTATGTCGGCGTGTTTGTGGAAAACGGGACGGGCAAGTCTGTACCGAGGCTGATTATAGATAAATACGCCTTTGAGCCTGTCGATGTCAGCGCGGGCGAGGATTTCAAGCTCAAGCTGTCCTTCCTGAATACGAGCGGTACGACTGTGATTTCCAATATAAAGGCCACCTTCACTTCCGACGACGGCGTCCTGACGCCCTCAGACAGCGGGAACACCTTCTTCATGGAAGCCATAGGCCCGAAGAAAAACGTTGAGAAGGAGCTCATGCTGCATGTGAAGCCGGACGCCGAGGCCAAGTCCTATGTCCTCACCGTAAGCTTTGATTACGAGGATGAGAAGGGGACCGCCCTCACGTCGAAGGAGACCGTCAGCGTCCCTGTGAAGCAGAACCCGAGGCTCATAACGGGCGACCTCAGCGTCCCCACCGACGGCTTTACCGGGCAGCCCGCCCAGATTTACATCGACTTCTACAATATGGGCAAGTCTATCCTGTACAATTTTATGGTAAAGGCTGAGGGCGATTTCCAGGGGCAGAACCTCAGCTATTACGTGGGCAATTTCGAGCCGGGCAGGTCCGACTCCTTCGATACGTCTATAATACCGAATGCTGCCGGAGCCGTGAAGGGGGATGTCGTATTCTCATTCGAAGATGCGGCAGGCAAGAAGAACGAGATCCGTAAGGAATTCACCATCAATGTGACGGAGATGAAGCAGGAGGTCATGGGTCCGGGACAGGGCCCCAACGGAGTAATGCTGGGACCCGACGGCAAGCCGATAAATCAGCCGAAGAGCGGTTTACCCATGAGTCCTCTGCTGATCGGCGTAATTGCGTTTGTAG
>JAEZJL010000220.1 GCA_023415815.1 Bacillota bacterium
CTGTCCCTGCCCGCAACCATTTTTATCAGTGCGTAAGCATCGGTTATCGAGGTCGGCTCCGGCGTCGTAACGAGCAGTACCTCGTCGGCCGCCATCACAAAGCTCATCACGTTTTCCGAAAGCCCCGCTCCCGTATCAACAAGTATTATGTCGGCTATCTTGTCCAGCAGGGCAATGTTGTCAACAAACTTCAGCACCTGCCCGCTGTCCAGCTTCACAAGCTCCTCAACCCCTGAACCGCCGGAAATGAACTTTGTATTCTTGGGCCCGTCCGACAGTATCTCGAGTATGTTCTTCTTGTTTTTTATGACATCAACCAGCGAAAAGCGCGGAATGATGCCGAACAGTACGTCTATATTTGCAAGGCCGAAGTCCGCGTCCAGTATTACAACCCTCAAGCCCTGTTCACCAAGGGCGATTGCAAGATTAATCGTGATATTGGTCTTGCCTACGCCGCCTTTGCCGCTTGTCACGGTTATGACCCTTGCGGAGCGTTTTACCGGCTGTTCCGGTATCATCCCCTGGCTTATGGCCCGCTTCATTTTTAGGCTGTCTATAACCTGCCTAAGTTTGTCTGCCTGATCGTTCATCAGTTGATGCTCCCCATCAAATTCTTGGTTATCTTATCGATATTGGCTGTCTCTATATCGTCAGGCACGCTTTGTCCGGTCGTTATATACGAAAGCTTTCGGCCGGTAAGGTATCTTACGTTGAGTATGACGCCCTGCGCCGGAGCTTCATCCGTCTTGGTAAAAATCAGTTTGTAGTCCTTTAAAAAATCGTAGTTTCCAACGATCTCCCGGCAGTTTCTTATGCTGGTGGTGGCGCTCAACACCAGATAAACTTCGTTTGCACCCGAAGCCGCGATCAAAGCCTTCAGCTCTTCGAACTGGGCTTTGCTCCTGTGGCTTCTCCCCGCTGTGTCTATAAGTATGATATCCTTGTCCGAGTGCTGGCCCACTGCTTCAGCAATGTCGCTCGGCGAGTATGCCACGGTAACCGGAATCCCTAAAATCTCGGCATAGGTCTTAAGCTGCTCTACGGCCGCGATTCTGTATGTGTCGGCGGTTATCATGCCTACGGTCTTTTTCTGGTTCAAAAGATAATTTGCCGCTATTTTGGCCAGCGTGGTTGTCTTTCCTACGCCGGTGGGACCAACGAATATAACCACCGTGGGCTTCCCGGGAGGGTTCAGGCAAATTGTCTCCGGCTTGCCCAAAAGACCGGATATAATACTGAATAACAAGGAAGCCGTGTCGTTGACGCCAGCGTTTCCCCCCAGCTTTGCCGTAGCGCCTTCAATAATTTTTTTGGCGATATCCGCCTCTACCTCGTTCCTTATGAGGTTTCCGTAGAATACCTGCGATACCTTCGACAGAGGCGCCGCCTTATCTTCATGCTGCTGCTCGGGAGCCTTTTCCTTCGCCTGTACCTGGAGAAAAATCTTCTGCAGTATATCCTCCATGCTGCTTATTTTATTCTCCAGATTGGTTATTTTATCCTCTTTTTCGTCAAAATTAATTTTATTTTTCGTATTATCTAAAACTGGTAGACTTTTTTCTTCAATCTTTACCGGCTCCGGTTCCTTCCTGCCGCCGTTGTACTCGTCTATTGCCGCCAAAACTTCGACAAGGGGCTTGGCAAACATGCCGAACAAGCCCTTCTGCCTCACCTTTCGCGTATTCAATATAAGCGCGTCGTTTCCCAGGTCCATCTTAACCTTGAGTATTGCCTCCTGGGTGTTTTTTGCCATATACCGGCGGATTTTCATAGACTCCCTCGTTTATTATCATATTTGCTCACTTTTACCTATATTACATATAATAGCATATTAATACTGCATACACAATTCAAAACGGTCCTTCATATGCTGATGACTCCTACCGACTGTATCTCCAGGTTCGGGTCGAGCTCGTTATATGAAAGCACCACCAGCCCCGGCACGGCCTGGTCGGCCAACTTTTTAAAATAGAGCCTGACTACCGGGGAAGCCAGGACAATGGGCTGCTGTCCGAGCTGGAGCAGCTTCTGCACCTGCTTTGAAAGGCTGGAAAGTATCGTATTCGTCACATTTGGCTCAAGCGTTAGGTAAGAGCCCGTTTCTGTCTTCTGCACGGAATCCATTATGACCTGTTCAAGTCTGGGGTCAAGCGTAATGACATTCGACCTGCTGTCCGTAAAAAACTTCTTCGATATAGCCCTTCCGAGCGCCTGCCTTACATATTCCGTCAGCATGTCGGTGTCGCGCGTGGCTTGGGCGTAATCCGCGAGGGTTTCCAGTATCGTAACCATATCCCTTATGGAAACCCCTTCCTTAAGCAGGTTTGCCAGCACCTTCTGCACCTCTCCGACATTCATGAGCTTGGGAATAAGCTCGTCCACGATGACAGGGTAGTTCTGCTTGATATTGTCCAGCAGCACCTGAACCTCCTGTCTTCCGGTGAGCTCATGGGCATATTTCTTGACTATCTCGGTCAGGTGCGTTGCGATTATGGACGGCGGGTCCACAACGGTATAGCCGAGCATTTCGGCCCTGTCCCTCTGGACGTCCGAAATCCAGATGGCCGGCAGACCGAAGGCCGGCTCGGTGGTCTTTATTCCGTCAAGCTCCTCCTCAACAAGTCCGGGGTTCATAGCCATGAAATGGTCTAGCATGAGCTCCCCGCGCGCCACCTCCACGCCCTTTATCTTGATCTGGTACTCGTTGGGAGTGAGCTGTATGTTATCCCGCAGCCTGATGATGGGCACTATCATGCCCAGCTCAAGCGCAAGCTGCCTTCTTATCATTACCACCCTGTCCAGCAGATCCCCGCCCTGGTTCACATCCGCAAGCGGTATGATGCCGTAGCCAAACTCCAGTTCAATGGGGTCGACCTGGAGCAGGGTTACCACATTTTCGGGCTTGCGTATTTCCTCCACCTCGTTTTCCTCAACCTTTACCTCTTCCTGCTTCAGCGCTTCCTTCTTCTGCTTGTTTATCATATAAGCTATAAAAAGCAGTATGGCGGAAAGCAGCAGAAAGGGTATCGTCGAAAGGAAAAAGGAGAGTATAAAGCTGAGGCCTGATGCCAGATAGAGGACCCTGGGGTCGTTAAACAGCTGCTTCAGCAGATCCTGGCTGATGTCCGAGTCGGAAGCCGCCCTTGTGACGATGAAGCTGGTTGCGGCGGATATCATGAGCGCCGGTATCTGGCTCACAAGCCCGTCGCCGATGGTCAATATGGTATAGGTCTCCAGCGCCGTACCGATATCTTCGCTCCTGACAACCATGCCCATGATGAGCCCGCCGATAAAATTCAGCGCCGTAATTATAAAGCCCGCTATGGCGTCGCTTTTTACGAATTTGCTCGCGCCGTCCATTGCGCCGTAGAAATCGGCTTCCCTTTGTATTTTCTTACGTCTTTCCTTGGCCTCTACATCATTTATCAGACCGGAATTCAAATCGGCGTCTATAGCCATTTGTTTTCCGGGCATCGCATCCAGCGTAAACCTGGCGGCAACCTCCGCCACTCTTTCAGCGCCCCTGGTGATTACCAGGAAATTTACGACCATGATTACCAGGAACATAATCGCGCCGACGACAAGGTTTCCGCCCCCGACGACGTTGCCGAAGCCTTCTATTACCCTCCCGGCGTCGCCCTTGCCGATGATGAGGCTCAATGCGGTGACGTTCAGGGACAATCTGAACACGGTGGTTATAACCAGCAGTGAAGGGAATATCGAGAGCTGCAGCGGCTCCCTGAGATATACGGTATTCAGGAGGATTATCGCCGAGAGGATGATGTTGATCGCAAGCAGGAAATCAAGTATGAATTCCGGCAATCTGATGATGTATACGAGTATCATGCCTACAATCATTATAGGCACTGAAAATTCCTTTAACCTCAATCAAGCATCCCCCTTTCTTTCTGATAATTTACGGCGGCCTCCGCTTCCTCCGCCGCTACGACCCCAAACACAAACTATAATATACTAATTTCCTCTGCCCTCAAAATCATCCCGCCCTGTTTTTGCCCTTGAGGCTGTAAACAAAGGCCAGGATCTCGGCAACCGCCTGATACAGCTCGTGCGGTATCGCCTCGCCTATATCGACGGTTTCATAAATAGTCCTTGCCAGAACCTTGTTTTCAACTATCTCGACCTTGCTTTCCCTGGCCGTTTCCCTGATCCTTATGGCTATGTAGTCCTGTCCCTTGGCGATAACCATCGGAGCCGGGGACACGGCGGCGTCGTACTTTATTGCGCAGGCGTAATGCGTCGGATTGGTGATTACGACGTCGGCCTTCGGGACCTCCTGCATCATCCTCCGCATCGACATCTGCCGCTGCCTCTGCTTGATCTTCGATTTAATCTCAGGATTGCCCTCCGTCTGTTTGTACTCCTCCTTGACCTCCTGCTTGGACATCTTGAGGTTTTTTTCATATTCCCACCACTGGTAGCCGTAGTCCAGTATAGCAAGTATTATCAGCACCACGCAAATCCTTATTGCAACATTAAGCGCCATCACCCCGATGAGGGCTGCGATATTCAGTACGTCCATATCCATCATGCGGAGAATGTTCGAGGTCTGTCCGTTGATGTATGAATATGCCACATAGCCGATTATCGTTACCTTCAATATCGATTTCAGCATCTCCACCAGGCCGTGCATTGAAAACAGCCTTTTGAATCCGCTGATGGGGTTTATCCTGCTGAATTTTACAGACAGCGTTTCAAGCGTAAACAGGAAGCCTATCTGGGCATAGCCCGAGATAACCCCTGCCAGAAGCGCTACCAGCAAAATCGGCGCCGTGGCCTTCAGCATCACCGTCACAGAGTCCACGAATATCCTTGCCAGCATGTCCGGCATATAGAAATTCTCCATGCCGGGATATTCGGTAAACACAAACTTCGTATATGAAATGATCTGGTCTTTAATACTGCTTCCGTAAATCCTGAGGGTCACAAATACGGCCATCAGAACCATGGCGGAGGAAATCTCGCGGCTCTGGAGCACCTGTCCCTTTTTACGCGCATCCTGCCGCTTCTTCGGGGTCGCCTTTTCAGTTTTTTCTCCTGCGCCGCCGCCCTGGGCGAACAATTGGAGATTGATTCTTTCCATCATTTCGGTCCGATTCCCTTTATATACTCCAGAACGCTTCCGTCCATTATCTTGAATACGGAATCAAGCACAAGCATGAACATCGGTATCGTCACAAGCATTACCAGAAGGCCGACGATTATCTTCAGCGGCATTCCTATCACAAATACGTTCAGCTGCGGTACCATCCTCGAGATAGTGCCCAGCGCCACATCGGTAATGAGCACCGCGGCCACCACCGGCGCCGCTATCTTGAAGCCGATGAAAAATATATTGCTGAACATGCCCACGAGCAGGTCGGTGAGGCCCGCGTCGAAAACCGCGCTTCCGAGCGGTATGGCAGTAAAGCTGTCGTACAATGCCCTTATCAATACATGGTGCCCGTTCAAAGCCATCAATACCAGCATGCTGATTATGAAGTACAGGTTCGAGGAGATGGGCACCTGTATGTTGCTCATGGGATCGATGACATTGACAACACCGAAGCCTATCTGCATATCTATAATCTCGCCTGCGACATAAATCGCAGTGAAAGCCAGGTAAGCTACAAAACCTATGGTAAGACCCACAATAAACTCTTTCGCTATAAGAGCCACATAAGATAAAATATTTTCATCGTAGTCCGGAGCCTGCAAGGTCATCGTATTGATCAGTATCAGCGCCATAAAAAACGAAAACCCGATTTTAAAGTATGCCGGTATATTGCGTCTGCCGAAAATGGGAGCGACCACGAACAGGCCCGTCATACGGACGAATACCAGTAAAAAAATATCAAAACCGTTCAGTAACAGCCCCGCTGGAAACGGCACCCTCAACTACCTCCCTCACCTTATAAACTGATTTATATTCTGAAAGAGGCCTTGCGTATACTCTATAAGAACTCTTAGCATCCAGGAGCCGAAAACTGCGACCGCCACGATGACCGCAAGTATCTTCGGTATGAAGGCCAGAGTCTGTTCCTGTATCTGCGTCGTAGCCTGAAAAATACTTACGGCCAGTCCCACAATCAGGCTCAGTCCCAGCATGGGGGCCGAAACATACAGTATTATCATCAAAGCGTGCTGGGCTATATTTACTACCGTTCCCTGATCCATACCCTATCCCCCCTAAGTGACAAAACTCTTGACCAATGTCTGAGCCATCAGGTTCCAGCCGTCCACCAGTATGAAAAGCATTATCTTGAAGGGCAGAGATATCATGACCGGCGGCAGCATCATCATACCCATGGACAT
>JAEZJL010000254.1 GCA_023415815.1 Bacillota bacterium
CTGGGCTTGGTAATATCCATATGCTTGATTTCGGAGTACGAAAGCTCCTCCCTCAGGGTTATAAGGTCCACCTTGTTCATGATTTTCCTTGTCAGACTGCGGTTTATCTTCTTCTGCAGGGGACCTATCCCGTTGGCGTAGAACATCACCTTGAGCTTCATGTTCTTTGCCAGCCATACCATGCCCAGATAAAACAGGAGCGAGCGGGTGCTCGTATTGTCCTGCAAAAGGTTGCCGCCCCCGTATATGAAGGCCCTTGCGTTTCTCATGGCCCTGAATATCTTTATGATATTCACCCTGCTGATGGAATCGACATTGTAATCCCTTGTAGTGCCTGTGGGTATTTTCGAAAGGACCAGCATTTTTATATCCGGCTTGTATTTTCTCAGGTCGTTTATAATGGACATGAGCATGGCGTCGTCGCCGATATTCTGAAATCCGTAATAGCCTGAAATTATTGTGTCGTAAAGCTTTTCCGCCCTGTTTCGCACAGGCTTTCCGAGTATGCGCCCGTAGATGTCAAGCTGTGTCCTTGCCATACTTTCAACGGAAAATTCCGAGAACGCCTTTTCATAGAGCTTTTCTCCCATTTCAGTTCGTTTTTTCTCATCGGAGGCAAGCTCCAGGATCAGTCCGGCAAACCTTTGGTAATCCCCGGCTTCAAACAGGCAGCCGTTTTTTCCGTCCTCGATGAGGTCAGGTATGCCTCCCACATTGCTGCTGATCGTCGCCTTTTTGAACCTGGCGCCTTCGAGTATGGAGTAGGGGAAGCTCTCGCTTATCGAGGTGAGCACGCTGATATCCACGCTGCTCATAAGCTCGTTGGGGTCGTCCATCCAGCCGAGAAAGTAGACGGTATCGGTCAGGCCGAGAGCTTTTGACAGGGCCTCGAGCTGCTTCCGGTCCTCGCCGTCGCCGCCCAGCAGGAACTTGACCTTTTTATTCCGGTCCTTTACCAGCCGGGCTGCCCTTACGATGGTATCGATGCTTTTGACCGGATACAGCCGGGCTGCGATACCTACGATGAGATCGTCGCTTTCAAGCCTGACCCCATACTTTTCGAGCAGCTTTTCACGGGAGTATTCCACCGCCGGAGCGGAAAAGTCCATGCCGTTGTAGAGCACAAAGATGTCCTCCGGCTTGAAGCTCCTGCTTATAAGCATATCCCTGAAGCTCCGGGAGACTGCGATATAATTGCCTACAAAGCGCAGGGCTATCGAGTTGGCAAGGCCTATGGACCATCTCCTGTATATGCTGTGCATATAGTCCAGCTTGTAATCGCTGTGGACGGTGGTGACAGTGGGGAGCTTTACGTAGCGCCTGGCTGCGAGCGCAAAAATATTGGCCTTTGCGCCGTGTGAATGGATGATGTCGTAACCGCCCTCGTTTATGATACCGGCGACCTTTTTTATATCTGAAAATATATTTCTTGACTTTATAACCGTCACGTCAATGCCCATTGCGCGGGCATCCTCGGCGAAAACGCCCGGCCGCAGGCTGATAAGCCTGACGCCGATATGCCTGCCCATCTCCCTCAGCAGATAAAGCACATGCGTCTTGGCGCCTCCGACGTCTCCTCCTCCGATTATGTGTACGACTTTCATGCTAACCCCTTCAAAAGTTTCTATTTTTGCACCAGACGTTTTGCCGCCAGCAGCCTGCAGGATTTTTCAAAAACGCCTGAAAGCTCTTCGGCAAAGCCGTCGGGTATCGTAAAGCATTTCCCGTCTATGTCCCGGACCTGTGAAGCCTCGAACAGAGCCTTCAGCATCCCTTCCGAGTCTGAAACGATGTAATCCGCCGCTTCGCATACCCGGCGGTCGGTCCTTTTTTCCACGCCCGCCTTTAACGAGCTGCGGGGATTCCCGACATTTACAGAAGTTGCGGCGCATATGTCCGCAATCCACGGCAGCTGGGGGAACCTCTTTTTGAGGTAAAAGCCCAGAAGATGCGAGCTTTTGGGCGGCGAAGCCGTATATATCAGGTCGATGCCTTCATTTTTCACAATTCTTGCCGCTTTCCTGCGGGTAAACAGCGTCCAGAGCCTCTCCTTATCGGGCGCAAGGAACCATTCGCCAAGCCGCCTTCCCGCAAAGCCGAGAAGGCCGGGGAGCTCGTCCAGCTCCCATGGGCTCGTCCGGTAGACGTCGATGCCCTCGGGCATTTCCAGACCCTCCGGAGCGTCTCCCGTATCCGGAGCTGAAATCTCCCTCGTCAGAATTACAGGCTCCCAGCCATAATTTCTCAAAAGCCTGACAAAGCCGGCAGACCTGGCGACACAGGGCCCGGCGGCGGGCAGAAAGGAATTCAGCGCCATCAATACCTTCTTCATGCGCCGTCCTCGCCTTTATACGGGAACAGCCTGGTCATTGCCACGATGGCCAAATAGAAAAATATCAGCACAAGGAATACGCCGAGCATGCCGCCGATGGTAACGAGGATGCCCTTCTGGATGTTCGAACCGCTGATCATGTTGTTTATGAATTCAAGCATGCGATAGCCTCCTTAACCGAGCAGCATCGGCACAAGCGCGAGCACCAGGCCGCCGGCCACTATCGAGCCGAGCTGTCCGGATACGTTGGCGCTTACCGCCTGCATCAGTATGAAATTCGTGGGGTCTTCCTTCTGGGCCATCTTCTGGATAACCCTGGCGGACATCGGAAAAGCCGATATGCCTGCCGCGCCTATCATCGGGTTTATCTTGTTTTTCCGGAACAGGTTGAGCAGCTTGGCGAAAAGCACTCCGCCCGCAGTGTCGAAAACAAAGGCCACAAGCCCCATCAGGAGTATGAGCAGGGTCTTGGGCTGAAGGAAATTGTCGGCCAGCATGGTAGAGCCTATCGTTATGCCAAGCAGCAGGGTAACAATATTGGCGAGCTCGTTCTGGGCCGCCTTAGACAGCCTTTCGAGCACGCCGCTCTCCCTGATGAGATTTCCGAACATCAGGAAGCCGACCAGCGGTACGCTGATGGGAGCCACGATTCCGGCCACCATTGTGACCGTTATCGGGAAGGCGATGAGCACGGCCTTGGAGACCTTGACATCCCTGTATTCCATGCGGATAAGGCGCTCCTTCCTGGTAGTGAGCAGCCTGACTACGGGGGGCTGGATGATCGGTACAAGCGACATGTAGGAATAAGCCGCGACCGAGATCGGACCGAAATATTCCCTTGCGAACTGCCCCGCCACATAGATGGCCGTGGGTCCGTCAGCCGCCCCGATTATCCCTATCGCCGCGGCGGGCTTCAGCTCGAAGCCGAGGGCCAGCGCTACGAGCATCGTGGCAAATATGCCAAGCTGCGCGGCTGCGCCGAAGAAAATCATCACCGGATTCCTGAAAAGCGGTGTGAAATCGATCATGGCGCCTATGGCTATAAAAATGAGTATGGGAAAGAGCTCGGTGAGTATCCCCGAATTCAGCAGGATTTCAAGTACGCCCGGCTCGGTTTTGTAAGCTTGTCCGCCGGAGCCGAAGACATAGTGGAGGTTCTTCTCGAAGAGCTCTTTTGCGCCGGGATTCTTTGCGACAAAATCGGTCACAAAAGGGTCGAGTACGTTCTGAGAAGCGAACTTTACCACCGAAAGCGGCATGTTTACCAGTATCGCTCCGAACCCTATGGGCAGCAGCAGCATCGGCTCATAATTTTTTTTAACGGCAAGATAGATGAGCGCCAGCCCTATGACGAACATGATGAGCATTTTGTAATTCAACGCGGCAAAGCCGGCAAGAAGACCCTGTGTTTCCATTATAGACTCCTGTATTGCTTTGACATATTGGAAATATACATAATAATTCCCTTTGTAGTATATCTAATCCCAGGATATTTATCAATCCTTAAAATGCGACAGAATCTTCTCCGGAAGGTATTGCAAAGCGCTCAATTCAAATGTATACCCGGATACATATATGGATTTTGCAGACCCAAATGTGCATTTATTTGACTTGTGCGGAAATGCCGCGTGAAGTATAATTAAATATACACCGTTGCTTATTGTAAATATATTACTTTATTGTATGCTGACTTTGCCATGTGCTCATAGTATCTTAATATATGTAACAGCAGGTATATCATAAAAAGGGCAGGCAATATGTACATTAGCAGAGTAAGAAAGGTATTGGCCGGGGTAACGGAATCAAAGCTGAATATGAAGCTCCTGCTGCTCTCGGTCATCGTGACATTTTGCACGTCTGTGATTTTGAGCGCCATGGTGTACGTATATACCTTCTCCAGCATGGAAAGCATCACGGCCAACCTCGTAAGCGACCTGATAAAACAATACGGCAAAAATATCGAAACCAATATCAACGAGCTGGAACGGATATCCTTCAACCTGATGCTCAATGAAAAGCTGTTTTCCCTGCTGAGGGGAGGGATGAGCCCCGCAAAAACGTTTCTCGTCAATTCCGACGTCCAGGAGAATCTTACCGCATATACGAATTTCCGCACGGATATCATCGGCATTTATATCTATTCAACCTATGGAACCGCCTATTCCAGCCTGTCCTCCCGCCCGCTGAAAATGAATTATTCACTGCTTTCCGAGAAATGGTATAATGATTACTGCAAGGACACGCGCTTCGGCGTGTATTTCCGGGACAGCGACGAGCAGTTTGCGGTGGGCGGAAACGGAAGCTTCGTGACTTTTATAAAAAACATTTACGACTTCAGCACGGGCAAGAAGCTGGGGGCCATGGAAATCGACATCGACGGGAGTATTTTCCGCCCTATGGACGAATCGAAAGCCATCGACGTGCAGTACGACCTTTATGTGGTCGACGCGATGGGCAGGTACATATACGGAGCCGACGGAAAGCCGGACGGGGTAAAGGACGAGCTCGTGGATATTGCGGGCGGGATACGGGAGGATACGGCCAGAGAAAACACATGGTCGTTTGACAACGGCAAGGAAAAGCGGACTATTTCCTATTATAAATCCGAGTATACGGGACTGACCTTTTTTACCGTAAGGGAAAGTAAGGCGATCATAAGCAGCGGCGGAAAAATGCTGATGGTGATCCTGATATGCGCCGCCGTGATTTCCATGCTCCTGGCCGGAATACTTACGGTTTTTATCAGCAGGAAGATATTTTTGCCGCTGAGAAAGCTTCAGGGGACCATGCTCCGTATCGCGGACAATAATATGAACGAGCGCGCGGATATACGGGGCTCGGATGAATTGGAGGAGCTTGAGCAGATATTCAATTCCATGGTTGACAGGCTGCATGTCCAGATGGCCAGCAATATCGAATTGCAGCGCGAAAAGGCCCTGCTCATGGTCCAGAGGTCGAAATGCGAGCTTGACGCGCTGCAGTCCCAGATAAATCCCCACTTTTTATACAATACCCTCGAGGTAATCAGCATGACCGCGCGCATGAACAACGACACGGAGGTGCAGAAGATGGCGGTCGCTCTCGGAAAGCTGCTGAGGGCAAGCATCATCAGGGACAATAAATGTGTGAGCCTGGGGGATGAGATAGAGCATGTCATACTTTACGTGGAGCTTCAGCGGATTTGCTTCGGAAAGGGCTTGAGCCTTACCATCGATGTCGACGAACAGCTGAAGGCGTTAAAGGTCGTCAAGTTCATGCTGCAGCCGCTGGTTGAAAACGCGGTCAGGCACGGACTCAGCCGGAAGGCGGACGCACGGGTGCACATCCGGGCCGAAACCGGGGACGGGAAGCTTAACATATTCGTCGAGGATAACGGCGCGGGCATGCCGGGGAATGTGATGGACATGGTCAACGAAAACCTTGAAAGCTTCGGAAGCATACCGAATGAGAGCGGAAGCATAGGCCTGTCCAATACGAATAAACGCATACAGCTCAATTTCGGTCCGGCGGGATACGGCATAAGGGTGATGAAAAGCGACAGCACCGGGACGGTAATCAGGATTGCCCTGCCGGCGGGCAAAAATTGACAGAAGGGGTAGTGTGACCATGATCAGGCTTTGTGTGGTCGAAGATGAGATCCGGATACGCGAGGGCCTTAAAATGATACTTCAGCAGTCGTTTCCGGATTGCATGGAGGTCCTCGTGGCGGAAAACGGCGAGCGCTGCCTTGACATTTTAATGGAAAAGGACGTCCGGATCATCATTACGGATATCTGCATGCCCGACCTGGACGGCCTGCGGCTCATGGAGCTGGTATGCGAAGAGAATCCCGATGTGCAGTTTATTATCCTGAGCGGCTATGACAATTTCGACTACTGCAAGCACGCCATGCAGTTCGGAGCCCTGGACTACCTGCTGAAGCCCATAGACGAAGCCGAGCTGCTCGGCGCGGTCAGAAAGGCCGTGTCAAGGCTGGACGACCGGCTGCAGGAAGAGCCTGCGGATAACGACGTCAGGCACAGCAGGGTGGTGATGAACATACTGGAATACATCAAGCGGTACTATAACACCAGCCTCAGCCTGGATGTGCTTGCGGAGAAGTTCCATTACAATTCGAGATACCTAAGCCAGATCATTAAAAAGGAAACGGGCGTCAATTTTGTCGATTACCTGAACCAGGTCAGAATACAGAGGGCAAAACAGTTCCTGAAGCATGACGACAACCGTGTGGTGGACATTTCATTCAAGGTCGGGTACAATGACCCGAAGTATTTTGCGAAGATATTCAAAAGCAGCGAAGGCGTAACACCCTCGGAATACAGAAGACGGTGATGGGCCGGGAAGGTATGCCGGTTTATAAGGATGAATCCAGTCCCAACTCAAGAAGGCCGGAGGGCAGGAAATGAAAAAAACAGTAGTGCTGGTTCTTGTTTGCCTTATGCTGTCGAGCATTTTTGGAAGCTGCGCAAGGGAAGCCGTACGGGGAAAGGGAGGAGTAGCCTCGGCGGGCTCCGGTCATGCTTCTGCTTCGCAGTCCGGAGAAAAGACCTTAATTAAAATGGCAATCATGACCGGTATGAAGGAATACTACACTCTGGCCGATAATTATACGCACAAAAACCCTGACGTTACCATAAAAATAGAAGAATACCCGACAAGCGAGTATTCCTCCCTTCTGAAGGCCAAGCTTGCGGGCGGCGACTGCTGGGATGTGTTTTCCTGCACATCCTCAACACAGCCCATGCTTGCCGCGGCTGGCCATCTGGCCGATCTTTCCGGCATGACGGAGGTCATAGAGCGATATCAGAGCCCCGAGATGATACGGAATACCAGGACCTACAACGGCATTCTTGTAGCGCTGCCCGCACAGTATCAGTACATGCCCCTTTTCTACAACAAGGCCATGTTTGCAAAGCTGGGGCTCCGGATTCCCACCGATTGGCAGCAATTCCTCGAAATGATCCGGAAAGCCAGGGATTCAGGCGTTACCCCTATAGCCGCAGGCTTCAAGGAAAACTGGCTGTGCCTGCACTGGGTGCTCCAGATTGCCGCCACCACCGTCCAGAGGGACGATATCGATTGGGGCGTGAAGCGCCACGAGAACACGGTCACCTTTGAGGGAACCGGGGGCTGGGCTACGGCGTTTGACAAGCTCAAGGAGCTGATCGCCCTCGGGGCCTTTTCCTCGAGCGCCGTAAGCACCTCGGACGAGCAGGCGATGATGTCCTTCCTGAACGGAGGGAGCCTGTGCTACTTCAACGGCACCTGGGGGCTGAACGCCATGCAGAAGACCAGGCCCGAGGGCTTCGAGTTCGGCGGGATGCGGGTCCCGGTCAACGATCCGGGCGAAGAAGCCTGCACCTCCACCTCGGTCACCGGAGATTTCGCGGTATGGGCCGGGTCGCCGCATCTGGAGAAAGCCAGAGAATGGCTCGCATTCACCCTGTCTCCCGAACAGAATCTTATCCTGAACAGCACCAAGGGGCCCTCGCCCTTTGTGGACGTGAAGGTTCCGCTTCACGAATCCCTCGTCGAATTCGAAAAAACGGTTGCGGATTCGGGCGGAAGGGTCGCCGAGTGGGCGCTCTTCCAGCAGAACTGGCCCGAGGGCATGCCGTATCCGGAGCCCATGTATGCGCTGGTTCAGCAGCTGTTCTATCCCGAGCTGGCAAAGGATACGTCCGAAATCCTGCGTGAAATGGACAGGGCGTGGGATGAAGCTACCGCAAAATAAAGCCTGGCAGGCTCAGACGGTCACAAGCCGGCGAACCGCCCGGTTTTTTGCCATGCCCTTAAACAGATCCCCGATTCCGGTATGACACGCATAAATCCGGCTTCCCTTTCCCGGGAGGCTGCAGCGGAATATAAACATATGCATTTAGCATACCAGTTCTGTATTTCGTTACCTTGTTGTTCCGTAAAAATAGAAGTATATTTTACATAGTGCTTTAAGCAATCCGATTTGCAAATCAAAGACCTCGTTCAAAGATATTTCCGGACATTTTGTTTAAATATTAACAATATGCTTTTGCCATCCCAATCAATAAAAATTATAGGAATTGGAGGAGAGACTATGGATTTCGAAACAAAATTCTACAGTGCCGGGGTGCCCCTTGCCGCGACGGTGCACATACCGGACAGGGACAATCGCGAAATAGCCGGGCTGGAGCTGGTGAAGGTGCCCGACGGGATCGCCTGCTCCACCGAAAAGTATCCCGCGGTGATATTGTGCCACGGGAATGCCCGCCACCGCAACGACGGTCTTGACAGGCTGGCGCAGGTGCTGGGCGAAAAGGGAATCGCCAGTCTCCGCTTTGACGCCAGGGGCTGCGGGAAAGACGCCTTGAACAAATACAAGCTGCTGATGGCCACTGAAATGCCCTACGACATAAAATGCGCCATTGACTACTGCGAGAGCCTGCCCTTTGTCGACAGGAGCAGGATAGGAATGTCCGGCATCAGCATGGGTGGCATGCTGACGGTGCGCTCGGCAGGCGGCGGAGAAAAGCGTATAAAGAGCGCGGCCATCATGGGCACAACCGCCATAAGCGCGCAGGGACGCCGCAGGAGGCTGGGCGACAAGAAGTTTGAGGAGATCGAGGGAATGCTTCGCGAGGATGCGAGAATAACGGCCGCGACCGGCTGTTCCCGCATTGTCAACCGGATTACCTTTATGGGCGGGCAGGCTCAGTCCGTTGCCGACGCAAATGTGCTCGAGGCGCTGATGATTCCCGCAAACAACGCATATGCAACGCTTGAATCCATAAGGGACGGCAATACCTTTAACACGCTGAAATACGCGAAAAACGTCCGCTGCCCCATATTCGTCATACACGGAGCGGAGGACGAGCTGGTCGCCGTGAGCGACGCCTATGATATCTTCAATACCGTCCCCGCGGACAATCCGAATAAACGTATCAGGATCTATGAGAATGTCGACCACAACATTCCCATCTGCAAGAACCGCGAGATAGTCTTCAAGGATATCGCGGACTGGTTTGCGGAAACGCTGTGAAAAACAGAAAACGGAGGTGTTCGCCATATTAAAAAACATTTCCTCTTTGCTTTCCCCTGAGCTTATAGCCGCGATTTACCGGCTGGGACACGGGGATACCGTCGTACTGGCCGACCGCAGCTTTCCGGCAGGCAGCATAGCAAAAGAGGGCGGAGCAAAGCTCATCTGCGCCGACGGCCACGGCATACCCGGGCTGCTGCAGGAAATATTGAAGCTGATGCTGCTGGATACCTATGCGGATAAGCCGGTGATGCTGATGGATAAGCTGCCCTGCGATGCGGATATGGACATTCCCATATGGGAAATATACCGCTCCGTTATCAGCCGCCACGACAGGCGCAAAAATCGCACGATAGGGTATTATGAACGCTTTGAGTTTTACGCGCAGGCGAAAAAGGCCAGCTGTATTATCAAGACGGGAGAGACCTCGGGCTATGCAAATATCATCCTCAAGGCCATGGGCGCAAGGCGCCTGAAGACCTGGAGCCCTGATTCGCCTGAAGACGGAATTCCGGCAATAATGTCCGCGGAGCTCGCAGCCACCCTCTGTGAAATGGGGCACGGCGATACGGTCGTGCTCGGAGACGGAAATTTTCCCGCCGGAAGCATCGCAGGAGCGGGGGGCGCGAAGCTGATACGTGCGGACGGCCACGGCATACCTGAGCTGCTTGACGCCATTCTGTTTCTCATGCCGCTCGATACCTATGAGGACACGCCGGTAATGCTGATGGACAGGCTGCCTTGCGATGCAAATATGCCCATGCCCGTCTGGGAAAATTACTGCCGCATCGTCGGCGGTTATGACACGCGCGGGCGCAATGCGTTTGCACATTGTAAACGGTCTGCATTCTATGAGCGGGCAAAAAGCGCCTACTGCGTCGTGCAGACGGGAGAGCCCTCCGCCTATGCGAATATCATCCTCCAAAAAGGTGCTGTGAAAGCCGCTTCACACGAATGAAGCCTGCCGCCCCGCACGGGAAAGCGGGCAGAAAACGCTATAACGGAACGTGATTATAAAACTGTCAAATATGAAGGAGGTCTACTTATGGATTTCGAAACCAGGTTTTACAGCGCCGGAATACCTCTGGCCGCTACAGTGCATATCCCGGACGAAAACAACGACCGGCTGGCGGGCCGGGAGCTGGTCAAAGTTCCCGACGGCATTGCATGCTCCACGCAGAAGTATCCCATGGTCATACTGTGCCACGGACATGCGCGCTTCCGCAACGACGGCCTGGACGGGCTCGCCAGGGCGCTCGGCGCCAGCGGCATAGCAAGCCTGCGCTTTGACCACCGCGGCTGCGGCAAGGACGCCGTGAACAGGTACAGGCTGCGTCCCGCGACCGAAATGCCTTACGATACCAAATGCGCAATCGACTTCTGCGAAAGCCTGCCCTTCGTGGACAGGGACAGGATCGGCATATCCGGGGTAAGCATGGGCGGAGTGATGTCGATCATCACCGCGGCCTCCGATCCAAGGATCAAGAGCGCCGCGCCCATGGCGGCTCCGGCGGATTGCTCGACCGGCATTATCAGCGGCTGGGGAGATAAGGCGGAAGAGATCATGGAAATCCTTCGCGAGGATGCGAGGATCAACGCGGCCACGGGCTGCTCCAGGG